>VXRS01000164.1 GCA_009838385.1 Dehalococcoidia bacterium
CCATCGCCATCGAAAGGGCCTTCGAGAGCTCCGGATACGGCGTCCACTTGGCCGCGGCCAGCTGGATCATGATCCCACCGTCGTCGATCGCCGGCCCCGTCATGACGTTGACGTTCGGCTGGTCCGCCCACGCGTCGGCGTCGATCTTGGAGACCGCGCCCCAGTAGTCGGAGTCACCGGCGAGGAAGCGGGCCTGCCGCGCCGCGCCGTCGGTAATGATGACGTGCTCCATCGCGTCGATGTAGGGCATGTCGACGTTGTAGCGCGTCCCCGCAATCTGCTCGGGGTGCTCGTAGTAGTTCGGATTCCGCTTCAGCGTCATCCGCGTCTCCGACACGTCGTCGAACATGTACGGTCCGCTGCCCGCGTTGATGCCCGAGACCTGGCCCAGGTCCCCCGACTCCTCAGCCGCGAGCCGCTCCGGCGAGACGACCACCAGGGAGGCGGCAGCGAAGGCGCGTGTGTTCGACGCGAACGCCTTGTTCTGGTTGATTCGCAGGGTAAGGTCGTCCGGCGTGTCGAACGTCGCGCCCTGGCTCTCGTCCATGAAGGAGAAGAACAGCTCGTTCACGTTCGAGCCGCGGTTGGCGCGGGAGTCCGGGTACCGCCTCAGGCTGATGTACCAGTCCTCCGAGTTCACCTCGCGTCCGCCCTCCGCCTCCGGGTTGAAGCGCACGCCCTCCCGCAGGTTGAAGACCAGCGTCTCCGGGTCGACCTGCTCCCAGCTCTGCGCCGCGTCGGGGTAGAACTCGTCGTTCGTGATCGAGAACGCCATGAGCTGGCTGTAGGTGGTCGACATCCCCTGCGGGAACGTGATCGTGATCGAGGGGTCGAAGCCCGTCGGGTAGGCCACCAGGCTGTAGTTGAAGGTGCCTCCGTAGCGCGAGCGGTCCTCGGCGGCGGCCGCCTGCTCCTCAGGCTCGTCTGCAGGTTCGGCCTCGGCGGCCTGCGAATCCTCGGCAGGCTCGTCGTCGTCGGCCGCCGCCGCCGCGGCCTGCGTGGCCGCAGCCTGTGTGGCCGCCGGAGCGGCTGCGTCGTCGTCATCATCGTCGTCGCCGCAACCCGCGAGGATCGCGGCAGAGCCGGCCGCGAGCGTCGCTCCGCCCGCCAGCACGCGCCTCCGCGAGACGCGCCTGCGCCAGTACTTGCCCCAATAGCTTTCTTTCACGTCGTTCCTCCTCTCGGGCTACTCCCGCGCAGCCCGCAAGCGAACCTGCATCAAATTCGAGACACATAGCCCCGATGCAGATTCGCCATTCTACTCACGGTGTCAATGGGAATCGCGACCTCGGCAAACGGGGGATCGGTGCCCCTGGCTGGCCTCCGGCATGTGGCCGAATCCCGCCATGATGGCGGGTCCACACGCTGGCTGGCTGGCGCTCACCCTGGGGCTGTATCGCTCTACGCTCTGCCGCGTTCCACGCAGAACGCCGCCCCCGAGCGGGGGCGGCGTCGGTGGGGCCTTCTGGCCGGTGCGATGCTGGTCGGGACCTAGCCCTCCAGCCAGATGTTGTGCGCCCGCCACATGCCGAACGCTGCCGTCTGGTCGCCGTCCGGCGGCGGCGCCAGGCCCTTCAGGCGCGAGCCCACCGCCACGTACTTCGTCGTGGGCGTTGGGAGCGGCAAGGTGCAGCAGTAGCGCGAGAAGATGCGATGCTGCAGTTCCTTCAGAATCTCGGCCCGCTCGTCGTCGTCGAACGTGGCCGCCTGCCGGTCTGCATAGTCCTGCAACTCCCGCGCGTACGGGTGCGTGACCTCCAGCGCCGCGCGAACCCTCTCGCCGTCCGGACCGCCGCCGTTCTCGGCGTAGTTCGGATTGTCGGGGTTGACCCACGGGTCGGAGATGTTGACGCCCTTGTACCAGTTGCCGCCCCAGATGGCGCCGTAGCCGTCGGGCGTGTAGGCCACCAGCGCGTTCCAGTCCGGCATCGTCGCGACGGCGTTGTTGCCGGCGATGAAGAAGTGCCAGTCCTTCGTGCCCGTGGGGCCGTTCGCCGATGCGATGAACGTCGCCAGCTCGAGCGGGTTGTAGTTGACCTTGACGCCGAGGGAGTCCTCGAAGCTCTGCCCGATGAACTGCGTATTCGGGAATGCCGCGACCCAGGCAGGGACCGTCGTATCCAGCTCGGGGAAGATTTCCGGACCGTTGTTGGCCTCCCACAGCTGGCGGGCGCCCTGCGGGTCGTACACCTGGTACTGCTTGATCTCTTCCTGGGAGAGCCCGTACTTGGGGAACGCCGTCGGGCTCACGGGAGCGCTGTAGCGCCCCTCGCCGCCCAATACGACATCGATGTAGCCGTCCCAGTCCATCGCCATCGAGAGCGCCTTCGAGAGCTCCGGATAGGGCGTCCACTTCGCCGCCGCCAGCTGGATCATGATGCTGCCGTCGTCGATCGCCGGGCCTGTCTGGATGTTGACGCTTGGCTGGCCTTCCCACTGCTCCGCGGTGATCTTGTCGACGGGGCCGTAGTAGTCGGCGTCGCCGGCAAGGAAGCGCGCCTGGGAAGCAGCGCCGTCCGTGATGATGACCGTTTCCATCTCGTCGATGTACGGCATGTCCCGGTTGAAGCGCGTTCCTGCAATGTCCTCCGGATGCTCGTAGTAGTTCGGGTTCCGCTTCATCGAGATCCGCGTCTCCGACACGTTGTCGAACATGTACGGACCCGAGCCTGCGTTGATGCCGGACACCTGGCCGAGGTCGCCAGACTCCTCGGCCGCCAGGCGCTCAGGCGAAACCACCACGAGCGAGGCTGCCGCGAACGCGCGTGTGTTCGAGGCGAAGGGCTTGTTCTGGTTGATCCGCAGCGTCAGGTCGTCCGGAGTGTCGAAGGTCGCGCCCTGGCTCTCGTCCATGAACGAGAAGAAGAGCTCGTTTACGTTCGAGCCGCGGTTGGCGCGGGAATCGGGGTACCGCCTGAGGCTGATGTACCAGTCCTCCGAGTTCACCTCGCGTCCGCCCTCCGCCTCCGGGTTGAAGCGAACGCCCTCCCGCAGGTTGAAGACCAGCGTTGTCTCATCGACCTGCTCCCAGCTCTGTGCCGCGTCCGGGTAGAACTGATCCTCGACGATCGAGTACGCCATCATCTGGCTGTAGCTCGTTGCCATGCCGAACGGGAACGTGATCGTGATCGAGGGGTCGAAGCCGGTCGGGTAGGCCGGGTAGGTGTAGTTCAGCTTGCCGCCGTAGCGCGAACGGTCCTCGACGGCCGCAGCCTGCTCTTCGGGCTCATCCGCAGCTGTGTCCTGGGCCGCGCTGTCCTCGGCCGGCTCATCGTCGTCGGCCGCTGCCGCCGCAGCCTGGGTGGCCGCCGCCTGGGTGGCCGCCGGAGCCGCTGCGTCGTCGTCATCATCGTCGTCGCCGCAACCCGCGAGGATCGCGGCAGAGCCGGCCGCGAGCGTCGCTCCGCCCGCCAGCACGCGCCTCCGCGAGACGCGCCTGCGCCAGTACTTGCCCCAATAGCTTTCCTTCACGTCGTTCCTCCTTTAGGGCTGCTCCCGCGCAGCCTTTAAGCGACCCTGCACCAAATTCGGGACATATGCCCGCAATGCAGATGCGTCATTCTACCCATGCCGTCAACGGGAGTCGCGCGCCGGAAATCGGCGAGGAGCGGCCCCTAGCTGGCGTCCGGGGTGTTGTCGAATCCCGCGGTAATGGGCGTGTCGATGCGCTGCCCGCGCGCGCCGTTGGGGCTGTACCCCTCCACCACTTCGCCGAGCGCCTGGCGTTCCGCCGCGGACGGGACCTCCTCCGGCTGCCCCGGAGCCGAGGCCACATGCAGCGTCTGCGTCGGGAAGGCGAACTCGACCCCGAGGTCCTCCGCCAGCCGCATGATGTCGAGGTTGAGCACGTGCCGCGTGCGCAGCTCGTCGTTCCAGTTCGGCGCATTGATGAAGCAGTACACCAGCACGTCCAGCGTGGAGGCGCCGAACCCGTGGAACTCGACGATGTAGTAGTCCTTGCGCATCCCCGGATTCGCGCGGATCAACGCCCGCACGCCCTCGACGAACGCCTGTACCTGGTCCGGAGTCGTGTGGTAGTCGAGTCCCAGGGTGGTCTTGTAGCGCCGCCACTGCCGCAGCCCCATGTTGTCCACGTGCGTATCGACGATGCGTGCGTTCGGCACCGTCACCACCGAGTTGTAGAACGTGCGCACGCGCGAGGAGCGGAAGCCCACGTGCTCGACCGTCCCTTCGATGTCGTTCATCACCACCCAGTCCCCCACCTGGAACGGCCGGTCGGCGAATATCGTGACGCCCCCGAGCAGGTTGCGGATCGTGTCCTGCGCGGCCAGCGCCACCGCCAGGCCCCCGAGCCCGAGGCCCGCCAGCAGCGAGGTCACGTTCACGCCCAGGTTGCCCAGCACGAACACCGCCCCGATCAGCACCACAACGCCCTTCAGGGCCGAGCTCACCAACGGCACGAGTTGATCGTCGAAGCGGCTCTCCGTTGCATCCGCCCGCCGCTCGAGCACGTCTGTCAGGACGTCGACGCCGCGGAAGCCCAGCACCACCAGGGCGCCGGCTCCGAACAGGCTCGCGATCTGGTTCACGACGTTCTCGACGCTCGACTCGAAGCCCAGCGTGGGAAAGCCGAGGATGACCGTGATGGCCGCGATCAGCGCCAGCGTCGCTCGTCCCAGGCGCCCCCGCTCCTTGTCCCAGAACTCCCGGTCAGCCCCGCGGAGTCGCGCCCGCACGTACAGCCTCAGCGCCTGCGACACCACCACGTGCACCGCTCCCGCCACCAGGATCAGGACCCCGATGCCGATGAACTGCTCGACTTCGATCCCGATGTACGTATCCTCGAACCAGTCCGGCGTCAGAAACAGGGGCACGGCGTCCTCCGGTACGCCGTTAGCCTATCATTTGCTAAGGCGCACTAGCACATACGCAAGAAACAGCACGGAGCCCCCAGATGCCCCACCGCCCCTTCGTCCAGCTTGCCTACCACGTGCCCGACATCTTCGAGGCGGCCGAGCGCTGGGCCGCCGAGCGCGGCGCCGGGCCCTTCTACATCAACGAGCACATCCCGGTTGAGAAGGCCCTCTACCGTGGCCAGCCCGGTGAGTTCGACCACTCCTCCGCCTACGGCCAGCTCGGCTCCGTCATGCTCGAGCTCGTCCAGCAGAACAACGACGGCCCTTCCGGTATCCGCGACATGTACGCCCCCGACGAGCAGGGGCTCCACCACTGCGCCACCATCGTCCCCGACTTCAAGGACGAACTCGCCCGCTACGAGGACCTCGGTTTCACCGTCGCCAACGAATTCTGGCTCCCCGGCGGCATGCAGTTCGCCTTCATCGACACGGTTGCCGTCTACGGCCACATGGTCGAGGTCTACGAAGGCCAGCCTGGGCTGCTCCAGTTCTACGAGCTGATCGAGGCTGCCGCCGAGGGCTGGGACGGGTCCGACCCCATCCGCTTCGTCGCCGATATGAACCGTTAGCCGGTTACGGCGCCGCCCCCGGCATGATCCAGGTCGAGGGCGGAACCGCCTCGAAGCGCAGGCCTTCGCGGTCCGGCTCCAGGTTCGTGATCGTCAGCGCGAACGGCTCCAGGTAGTCCGCCTGGCCGTCCACTACGCGGAAGGGCCGGTCGTGCCCTGGGTAAATGTTCTCCGCGGCGCTCAGCCCCTTGGCCACGCTCTCCCGAGCCTGCGTGAGCGACCCGAACACGATCGGCGGCTGCCGCGACTCCAGCACCCAGCTTGAATGCACCGCGTCTCCGGATACGAGGGCCGTCCCCGCCGCCGTCTCCGCCACCAGCCCGATGCTCCCCACCGAATGCCCCGGCAACTCGATCACGCGCACGCCCGGCGCGATCTCGTCCCCCTCAGCCACCTCCTGAAGCTGATGCGTCTCCAGGGCGAGCCCGGTCCAGTACGGTGTCGCCCAGTCGTTCTCGTGCGGCGAGCTCGCGTAGCTGCGCTCCCGCGGATGCAGCAGCACCGGCGCCTCCGGAAACCGATCGAAGTTCTGGGCGTGGTCCCAGTGCGCGTGCGTCAGCACGACAGCGTCGATGTCCGCCTCCGTGAGCCCCCGCTGCTCCAGCGCCAGGCTCAGCTCCCGGCGCCGCCCCACGTGCGCCGGATCGACCAGGATCAGACGCCCCTCCGATTCCACCAGCGTCACCGAGCAGAACGCGGGCCGCCCCTGGTTGGTCGAGAACGAGAAACCGTGCAGGAGAACGTCCACGGTAGCCATGAGCCGGAGCCTACGCCGCTGCCGCCCGCGCTGCGTACAATCGGGCGTGCGGCCCGCCGCCGCCGGAGGCCCCATGAGCCGGGAACAGTTGATTGAAATGGCCCGTCGCGAGGTCGAGAACCTCGCCGCCGATCGCATCGACCTCGCCGACGACGTCTTCAGGATGCCCACGAGCGCCTACTACGACCCCGACCGCTGGCGCCTCGAGGTCGACCGTATCTTCAAGCGGCTCCCCCTCGCCCTGGGCTTCTCCTGCGAACTTCCGGATCCCGGCGACTACCGCTCCCTCGATGTCTGCGGCGTGCCCGTCCTCATGGCGCGCGACATCGACGGTGAGGTTCGCGCGTTCGTGAACATGTGCAGTCACCGTGGCGCCATCGTCGTCGACGAAGGTCGTGGCAACTCCCGCGGCTTCCGCTGCCCCTACCACGCCTGGAGCTACGACCTCCAGGGCAACCTCGTCTCGATCTTCGACTCCGGCAACTTCGGCGATGTGGACAAGTCCTGCTACGGCCTCACGCCTCTCCCCTGCTCGGAGCGCGCCGGGCTGGTCTGGGTCACCCTCAACCCCTCCTCCGACGTTGACATCGACCTCTTCCTCGCGGGCTACGACGAGATGCTCGACCACCTCGGCTTCGCCGACTGCCATGTCATCGGCCGCCAGAACCTCGACGGCCCCAACTGGAAGGTCGCCTACGATGGCTACCGCGACCTCTACCACATCCCCATCCTCCACCGGAACAGCTTCGGCCCCGACTCCGCCTACCAGCCCGACTACTACGCCTGGGGCTCGCACGTGCGCATGGTGTCCCCCACTCGCTTCACCCGCGCCGCCGACCTCCCCGAGGACCAGTGGCAGATGGAGGACCTGACTCCCGGCATCTGGACCATCTTCCCCAACATCTCTATTGCTGGCGGTCGCGGCTCCGCCGCCTACGACGGCCAGGGCGGCGCTACGCCCTTCATGGTCTCGCAGATGTTCCCCGGCAAGACGCCCGAGGAGTCCGTCACCATCCAGAATTTCCTCCTCCCCGAGGAGCCCGACCCCGACGACGAAGAGCGCTACGCCGAGATCATGAAGATGTACTTCGATGTGGTCGGCGACGAGGACTACTACACCGGCTTCCGCGTGCAGCGCGCCCTCAAGACCGGCGCCAAGGACCACAACCTCTTCGGCCGCAACGAGGGTGGCGGGCAGATGTTCCACAAGTGGGTTCAGGCCCTCATCGACACCGAGGACAAGGACCTGAACGCCCTCCTCGAGCGCGGGGTCGAGGTCTGACGCCGGCCCGGACGATGTAGGCTTGCCCGCGCGAGCTCGACTCGCGCGGGGGTGTCGTCATGAAGGGCTCCGAGTACATCGCGAAGAGCTGGCTCGCCTATGGCGTCGAGGCCATCTTCCTCGTCCCCACGAACCTCTTCGACTCCCTCGTCATGCTCGAGGGGACCGGCGTCCGCCGCGTCCTCACGCACGGCGAGAAGGCCGCCGGCTACATGGCCGACGGCTACGCCAAGGCCGCGGGACGCCCCGGCATCGTGATCAGCCAGGGTGGACCCGGCGCGACTAACCTTGCCGCCGGCCTGGCCGAGCCCTGGCAGGCCTCGACCCCTGTCATCGCCTTCACCGGCGCCCGTTCCGGCGCGCAGGCCTACAAGAACGCCTACCAGGACGTGCGTGCTCACTTCGAGAGCGTAACCAAGTTCAGCGCCGACGTGACCCGCACGGAGCGGCTCGCCGACCTCATCCCCCAGGCCTTCCGCGAGGCCACCTCCGGCGACCCCCGCCCCGTCCACCTCGCCATCGCCGCTGAAGCCGAGGCCGGCGAAGCCGACCTCCCCGAGCCTGTCGGCGACCCCCGCTACGCCACCTGCCCCTCCGTCCGCGCCGAGCCCCCCGCCGAGGGTATCGACGAGGCGCTGGCGCTCCTGCTCCAGGCCGAACGGCCCGTCATCATCGCCGGCGGCGGCGTCATGACCGCCGGCGCCTGGCCCGAGCTCATCGAGCTCGCCGAGAAGCTCGCCATCCCCGTTGCGACGTCCCTGTCCGGGAAAGGGGCGATCAACGAGAACCATCCCCTCGCCGTGGGCGTGCTCGGCTCCTACGCCCGCAAGTCCGCCAACGAGATCGTCGCCAACGCCGACCTCGCCCTCATCGTGGGGACGCGCACCGGCAGCCAGAGCACGAACGGCTGGACCCTTCCGAGCCGTGAGGCCGACATTATCCACATCAACGTCGATCCCTCCGAGTTGGGTCGCAACTTCCCCGCGAACACCAAGGTCGCTGTCGCCGCCGACGCCAAGCTGGCGCTCGCGGGCCTCGTGGCCGCTGCCGGCGACACCGTCCGGCCGCCCGGCGAGTGGGTCGCCGAGGTCCAGCGCATCGTCCGCCACTGGTGGGAGGGCAAGGAGCCCCTCCTCGCCTCCGGCGACGCCCCCATCCGCCCCGAGCGCCTCTGCCGCGAGCTCACCGAGACCCTGCCCCCCGACGCCGTCGTCGTCGCCGACACCGGCTACGCCGCCGCCTGGTCCGGGGCCTTCTTCGAGCTGCGCCAGCCCGGCAAGCGCTTCTTCCGCTGCGAGGGCTCCCTGGGCTGGGCCCTTCCTGCCGCCCAGGGCGTGAAGGTCGCCGTCGGCGACACGCCCGTCATCTGCTTCACCGGCGACGGCGGCTTCTGGTACCACCTCGGCGAACTCGAAACCGCCGTTCGCTACGGGCTCAACGTCGTCTACGTCGTCCTCAACAACCACGCCCTCGCCTTCGATACGCACATCCTCGACTTCCGCTTCGATAGCAAGGCCTACGAGCTCGCGGAGTTCGGCGACGTTGACTTCTCCGCCGTCGCCCGCGCCGTCGGCTGCGACGGCGTCCGCGTGACCGACCCTGAGCAGCTACGTGGCGCCATCGAGGACGCCCTCGGCAATGCCCGCCCGACCGTCATCGACGTCGTCATCGACCACGATGCGGTCGCTCCCGTGACCGCCTACGACCGCGCCGGGCGTCGTGAGCGAATGGTGGTCGACGACCTCGACGAGATCGTCACCAGCCGTGGGGACGGCGGCTCGCCCGCGTGACCGCTCCCCCCGGCCTGCCCCTCCGC
>VXRS01000071.1 GCA_009838385.1 Dehalococcoidia bacterium
ACCACCTGGGCGCTTTCGTCGACGACCTCGACGCGGAGATCGAGCGGCTGACGGCGGAGGGGGCAGAGCTGGAGATGGCGTCCGTCGACGATGCGGGCGAGCGCATCCTGGGGGTCACCTACATCAACAGCGAGCTCGGGGTACGACTGGAGTTGCTGCCCTCGGCGGGGCGCGAACGGATCCTGTCGGTCACGAAACCGGAATAGGCGGCCGCCCTAGCGGTGGCCGATCCAGGTGGTGATGCGCCAGCCTTCTTCCACCTGCGCGACGACGTAGGAGGCGTCGAAGTTGACGTACTCCTCGCCGGCCTTGTTGTAGCGCCCGCAGTTGACGGTGACGTAGGCGGCGGTCGGGCTGGTGAAGGTGACGTCGACGGTGTGGAGGATGCTGTGGTCGTAGTCGTCGGGGAGGCCGGCGTGGGCCGAGGCCCAGCGCGCGTCTGACTCCTCGACGGTGGAGATGAGGTTCACCTGACCGCCGCCGATGCCGAGGGCGGGGACATGGCAGTAGGGCCGCATCATGGTCGGGTCCTTGGCGTGGTAGGAGAACCCGAAGTGGTCGCTGTACTCGCGAACCCAGGCGGCAAGTTCGGCTTCAGTGGTCATCCGTGGCCTCCCGGCGCAGTTTCTAGATCGCGAGGAACTGCTCGACTTTGTGGGTGTGGTGCTCGGCCTCAATCGTGCGGATCGTGCGGGAGCGGCTGCGCATCACGAGGGAGTGGGTGCGGGCGCCCGAGCGCGTGACCTCGACGCCGCGCAGGAGGTAGCCGGTGGTGATGCCGGTGAGGGCGAAGAAGCAGTCGTCACCGCTCACGAGGTCGTCGAGGGAGAGGACCTGGGTCAGGTCGAGGCCGCGTTCGGCGGCGAGGGCGCGGTCGTCGTCGTGGCGGGGCCAGAGGCGGCACTGCATGTCGCCATCGAGCGCCTTGATGGCGCAGGCGGCGGAGACGCCCTCCGGGGAGCCGCCGATGCCGAGGAGCATGTCGACACCGGTGCCGTCCATGCCGGCCATGACGGCGCCGGCGACGTCGCCGTCGGTGATGGAGATGATGCGGGCGCCGGCGTCGCGGATGTCGGAGACGATGTCGTCGTTGCGGGGGCGGTCGAGGAGCGTGACGGTCACCTCCGTGAGGGGGATACCGCGGGCCTTCGCCACCTGTTCGAGGTTCCAGCGGACGGGGGCGGCGAGGTCGATTTTCCCCTTCGCCTCGGGACCGACGACGACCTTCTCCATGTAGAAGATGTCGTGCGGGTTGTACATGGCGCCGCGGGGGGCGGCGGCGATGACGCTGACGGCGTTAGCGCGGCCGAGGGAGAGGAGGGTGGTGCCATCGATCGGGTCCACGGCGATGTCGACCTGGGGGCCGCTGCCGGTGCCGACCTGCTCGCCGTTGAACAGCATCGGCGCCTCGTCCTTCTCGCCCTCGCCGATGACGACGACGCCATCGATGTCGATGCTGTTGAGCATGGTGCGCATGGCGTCGACGGCGCCGCCGTCGGCGCCGTTCTTGTCGCCGCGGCCGGTCCAGGGAACGGCGCCGAGGGCGGCGGCCTCCGTGGCGCGAGCGAGCTCCATGGAGATATTGCGGTCGGGAGAGATGTCGTTCATGGATTTACGCCTAGCTGTTCGGCCACGGGCCTGAGCGCATCGGCAACGAAGAGGATGTGCTCGTCGAGCTCGACACCGAAGTCGGCGGCGCCGTTTCGCAGATCGTCGCGGCTGACGCTGCGAGCGAAGGCCTTGTCCTTCATCTTCTTCTTGACGGAGGAGGCATTGAGCGTGGAGAGGGACTTATCGGGGCGGACGAGCGTGCAGGCGATGACGAAGCCGGCCATCTCGTCGGCGGCGTAGATGGCGCGGTCCATGTCCTGGGTGTAGTCGAGACCGAGGAAGGGGGCGTGACAGAGGATCGAGTAGCGGACGTCCTCGGGAACGCCGCGCGCTTCGAGGAGCTTCGAGCCCTCCTTGGGGTGGAGCTCCTCGGTGGGGTGAATCTCCCAGTCGAAGTCGTGAAGGAGGCCGACGATGCCCCATTTCTCCTCGTCCTGGCCAAGCTTGCGGGCGTAGGCCTGCATGACCGCCTCGACGGAGATGCCGTGCCTGCGGGTGCGCTCTTCCTGCGCGAATTCGGCGAGAATCTCCCAGGCGCGATCGCGCTGCATAGGCCCCTCCGGCGGCGGGGCAATCCTACCATCGCACGTGCGATGGGGCGGGGCGCAGGAGGCCATGATCATGACGTCAGAAGCTGGATGGGGTGGGCGATGACACGCCTCATCGGGAGGCTGGTTCCCGCACGGCTCTATCACTGGCTCGTCCTGCATGTGGCGCGCCTCCCCCTGATCTCGGCTCGATCGCTGCGGCACTCGGTCGTGTTCAGGCATCCGCTCCATCCGCGAGGCCGGCACTACGTGGCGGTCCCTACCCGGTACGCGGCCGGCATCCTCGACCTGCCGCGTTCGGAAGCGCTGAACCTCCAGGAGGACATCCAGGAGTGGATCGCGCCCGTTGGCTGGGACTTGGCCGTGATCGTCGTGAACTTCGGCGCCTACCAGGAGACGCCGTTCCTGCACATCCACCTGATCCGGGCCTCGGAGCCGCCAACCGCTCGATCGCCTGCGGCGGGGGACTGGCTCGTTGTAGAGCTGGACGACGACGCGGGTCCCGTGGAGTCGGGGCGCAGGGTCGTGCGCTACAACGCGCTCGAAGGCGCCGCAGTGGTCACGACGGAAGTGAACCGGGCCTGACCCGCCCGCTCGGGAGCGACCTCCTCAGTTAGTCCAGTGGGCCAGCGCGTCGAGGTGCTCGTCGAAGTCGAAGACGGGGTGGAGGAGCATGTGCTCGGCGCCGATGTCGATGACCTCGGCGATGCGCTCGTTGATGTACGACTGCGGACCCCACACCGCGACGGCGTTCGCGAGGTCGGCACTACCGTAGACGTGGGCGAACCACTCCCGCAGACGGCCCTCGGCGCGGTCGCGGTCGTCGTCGATGGCGAGGTAGAGGCGCTTCGACAGGGTGAAGGTGGCCGGGTCGCGGTCCTGCTCGTCGAGGGCGCGGCGGAGGATGCCGACGTGCTCGCGGAACTCGTCGATGCTCGATGAGCCGGGGCCCATCCAGGCGTCGCCGAGACGGACGGCGCGGCGGAGGGCGGGCTCGACGCGACCCCCGAACCACACGGGCGGTCCCGGCTGCTGGACCGGCTTCGGTTCCATGCGGATGTCCTTCAACTGGAAGAACTCGCCGTCGTAGGACGCCTTGCGCTCCGACCAGAGAGCGCGCATGACAGCGAGCGACTCGGTCATGCGCTTCACGCGGCGGCCGGAGGGGATGCCGAAGGCGGCGTCGTGCGGGGGGTTCTCGTTGCCGATGCCGAAGCCGGCGTCGAGGCGTCCGCCACTGAGCACGTCGAGGGTGGCGAGGTCTTTCGCGAGCTGCACGGGGTTGTGCTGGGGCAGCACGAAGACGGCCGTTCCCAGCCGTACCCGGGTGGTGAGAGCGGCCACGTACGAGAGCAGGCTGACCGGCTCGAGGTTGCGGCTCCCGCCGAGCACCTGGTCGAGGGTCCATAGGCTCTGGAAGCCAAGCTCCTCGGCGCGCCGCGCGACGTGCCCGATGGGTGCGATGTCGACCGGTTCGGTCGGGGAAACCTGCGGCAGCGCGAACCCGAACGGAATCTTCCCGGAAGCCATGCGTCACTCCTTCACGACCAGGCGAGGTGGCCGCAGGATACCTGCCCCCGCTGCGCCCGGCACCGCGCTGGCGCAGTAGAATCGCGCCCGTGGTAACGCCGAGGGGCCTTCGAGAGCTGTACGACCATCACGCGTGGTCGATGGGAGCACTGCTGTCGCACGCCTCCGAGGTCACGCAGGAGCAGGCCGAGGCGATGCCCTGGAAGGGCGTTGCCAGCCTTGAGGACACGCTCACGCACATCATCACGGCGGAGCGCTACTGGCTTGCCAACTGGCAAGGCAAGGAACGCCCGCACTTCGAGTGGCCGGAGAGCATCGCCGAAGTCTCTGACCACTGGATGGCTCTCCAGGCAGAGACCCGAGCCTTCCTGGCGGACGTTGAAGAGGACGAGCTGGGGCGAATGCTGGAGCTGCGCCAACCGATCGGTGGGGGCCGGGAGACGCTGGCGGCTGGGATTATGCACGTGCTTCTGCACGCGGCCCAGCACCGAGCCGAGGCGGCCGTGCTCTTATCCGATTGCGGGCGCTCACCGGGCGAGCTCGACTACATCGACTTCCTCGAGCACCGGGAAGCGCTCTTACGAATCCGCTAGGCGTCGCCCGGGCGGACGACGCTCTCCTACAATCCACCCCATGGACGCGGTGGGCCTGCGCGAGCTGTACGACCACCACGCCTGGGCGATGGACCGGCTCCTCGCGCGGGCGATGGAAGTGCCTCCCGAGCGAGCGGCCGAAGCAAGCCGACCGGACGGCCTCAGTCTGCGCGACACGCTCGCGCACATCGTGTCGGCCGAGGGCCGCTGGCTCAGGCGCTTTCAGAGGCGCGAGGAGCACGTTCGCTTCCGCCCCGACAGCGTCGCGGGCGTGGCCATGGGCTGGATGGCGCTGCAGGCCGAGGTGCGCGCATTCCTTGCGGGCCTGGAGCCTGCCGACCTCGGCCGCGCGATCGAGCGCGATCCCGGTCCTCGCGACCGCGGGACACTGGCGGCCGGCATCACCCATGTCCTCATGCACAGCGCCCAGCACCGCGCGGAGGCCGCCGAGCTACTGACCCGGCTCGGGTACTCACCGGGCCAGCTCGACTACATGGAGTTCCTCGACATACGAGAGCTCGACCTGCCGTTCCACCGCTCCCCCTGAGTCCGCCTACTCGCCGCGCGGGGGCACTGCGCTCTCCTCTAGAATCCGGCCATGGACGCGAACGAGACCTCCGACTACGTCGAGCTGATGCAGCTCCCCATCCGCTACGGGCACGCGCTCGACATGCTCGGTCGCGCCCGCAACCGGGGCGACGACGCCCTTTACGAACGGGGCCAGGGAATCCTGCGCACGGCCTTCGCCCAGGACTTCATCTTCGAGGACCTGAGCGCCGACCCGGTGAATGTCCACGGGGCGGACGGCTGGGCGGAGTTCTGCGCACGGGCGCTTGGTTCGTTCGGCGGGACGCAGCACTTCATCGCGCCCCCGCTGGTGCTCATCGACGAGGCTCCGGTCGAGCGGGACGGCGTGCGTTTGGGCGGGAAGGCGCGGCTCCGCAGCTACCTGCAGGCCACCCACACCCTGCCCCTCGAGGGCGAGGACGTGCCCCCGGACACGACCGACAAGACGCCCACCCTCGTGGCAGGCACGAACACGGTCATTTACGGGACCTACGAGGACGAGTGCGTGCGCGAAGCGGTCGGCTGGCGCATCCGCCGCCGCTCGCTGCGCTACACACACATCGAGGCCCGTCCCTTCGAAGCGGGCCGCTAGCCCCTCCCGGCTGCCGCCTCGATCGCACGCCGTGCGAACACGGCGGTCATCGCGCGGCGGTACTCCTCGCTGCCGTGCAGGTCCTCGTTGACGAAGTCCAGTGCGTCGCCCGCGCCCGAAGCGGCCGAGGCCGCGCCGCCGGGCAGCGAGGCGCCCGCGAGGGCGCCCTCGACGCCGGAGAGGCGCTGCGCGTGGCTCGACGCGCCGGTGACGGCGACTCGCGCGGACGAGCACGTGCCTCCGTCCAGCGAGAGGGCGGCGGCCACGCCGACGAGCGCGAACTTGGAGGCGCGCTGCTCCAGCTTGGCGTAGGCCGCGCTGCGGCACGCCTGGAAGCAGACGCCCGTCACAATCTCGTCCTCGGCGAGGTCGACGGTGAGGATGTCCTGGAAGAAGTCCTCGGCCTGGACTTTGCGCTCGCCGTTCGGACCGAGGAGCGCAATGGTCGCGTCGAGGGCGACCATGACAGCGGGAAGGTCGGCACCGGGGTCGGCATGGGCGAGGCTGCCTCCGATCGTGCCTCGGTTGCGGACCTGGGCATCGCCGATGTTGGCAGCGGTCTCCGCCACGATGGGGGCCTGGGTACGGAGGAGGTCGGAAGCGGCAATCTCGGCGTGGGTCATGGCCGCGCCGATGGCGATCTCGCCGCCGTCCTCCTGGATGCCGCGCAGTTCGTCGAGGCCGCCGATGTCGATGAGCAGGCCGGGCTCGGCCAGGCGCTGCTTCATCATGGGGATGAGGCTGTGGCCGCCAGCGAGGAGCTTGGCCTCGGGGCCGCCTTCCTGCAGGAGCGACAGCGCCTCGGCGACGCTTCCCGCTCGCCGGTATTCGAACGCGGTGGGAATCACGACTGGCCCCCTTCGTTGATGAGGCGCCACATCCGCTCGGGACGGAGGGGCATCTCGATGTGCGTCACGCCGAACGGCGCCAGCGCGTCGACGGCGGCGTTGATGACGCAGGGCGTCGAGCCGATGGTGCCCGCTTCGCCCACACCCTTCGCGCCCAGCGGGTTGATGGGCGTCGGCGTCACGGTGCGGTCGAGCTCGAAGACCGGCAGGTCGGCCGCGCGGGGCATCACGTAGTCCATGAAGCTCGCGGTGACCGGCTGGCCGTCCTCGTCGTACACGACCTCCTCGAACATCGCTTGGCCGATGCCCTGGGCGAGCCCACCGTGCACCTGGCCATCGACGATGAGGGGGTTGATGACGTTGCCGCAGTCATCGACGGCGATGAGCTTGAGGAGCTTCGTCTCGCCGGTGTCGCGGTCCACCTCGACCATCGAGATGTGACAGCCGAAGGGGTAGGTATTGTTCTCCGGCTCGAAGAACGCCTCCTCGGAAACGCCCGGCTCCATTCCCGGCGGGAGCGGTACCGGCACGTAGGCGTAGTCGGCGACTTCGGCGAAGGTCTTGCTGACCTCCGGCGCGCCCTCGACCTGGATGCGTCCGTCCTCGAAGACGAGATCCTCGGGGCTGACCTCCTGGTCGGTCATCATGGCGGCGGCGAACTGCTTCATCTTGTCGCCCGCCTTGCCGGCGGCGGAGATGAGGGCGGCGCCGCCGACAGCCTGCGAGCGGCTGCCGAAGGTGCCGATGCCCTGCTTCACCACGCCCGTATCGCCGTGGAGGATAGTGATGTCCTCCAGCGGGATGGAGAAGTGGTCGGCAAGCATCTGGGCGAAGGTGGTCTCGTTGCCCTGGCCGTGGGGCGAGGCGCCGGTGGTGGCGGTCACCTTGCCGCCGCGCTCGACGGTGACGCCGGAGTGCTCCCAGCCGCCCGTGGGGACGACCGCGGAGGGACCGAGGCCGCAGACCTCGACGTAGAAGGAGAGTCCCACGCCGACGATGCGGCCTTCGGCGCGGGCGGCGTCGCGCTCGGCGAGCAGCCCCTGCCAGTCGGCCACCTCGAGCGCCTTGTCGAGGCAGGGCTCGTAGTTACCGGAGTCGTAGACGAGCCCGCTCTGCGTGGCGAAGGGGAACTCGTCCGCCGGGACGAAGTTCTTGCGCCGGATTTCGGCGGGGTCCATATCGAGCTCGCGGGCGACCATGTCGACCGCTCGCTCGAGGAAGTAGAGGCCCTCGGGCCGGCCGGCGCCGCGATAGGCGTCGGTCGGCGTCTTGTTGGTGAAGACCTCCGTCAGTTCGTGCCTGACGACGGGGAGGCGGTAGACGCCGTTCATCATCAGGCCGGTGAGGGTCGGGATCATCGCGGTCAGCAGCACCTCGTAGGCGCCGATATCGGCAATGATGCGCGCCTTCAGGCCGGTGATGGTGCCATCGTTCTTTGCGGCGAGGTCGATGTAGCCGAGGAGGTCGCGGCCGTGGGTGGTGGTGAGGAACGCCTCGGTGCGGTCCTCGATCCACTTGACCGGAGCCTTGACCAGCCGCGAGAGGGCGGCGGCCACGTACTCCTCGCCGTAGATGTTGATCTTGCAGCCGAAGCCACCCCCCACCTCGGGGGCGACAGCGCGGACCTGGTGCTCGCCCAGGCCCATCATCGCCGCCACGAGGGTGCGCAGGATGTGCGGGTTCTGGGTCGCGCTCCAGACCGTCAGGTACTCGCGGCCGGGTTCGTACTGCGCGACCACGCCGCGGGGCTCCATCGCGTTCGGGGCCAGCCGCTGGTTCAGCATGCGCTGGGAGACCACGACGTCCGCCTCGGCGAAGGCGGCGTCGACGGCGCTGTCGTCCTCGGGCTGGGCGGTCTCGGGATTGACGCCCGTGCCACCCCAGTAGCTCTCGACGGCGATGTTGCGCTCGAAGCCCTCGTGCAGGGTGGCGGAGCCGGCCTCCATCGCGGCCTCGGGGTCGACGACAGCGGGAAGTTCGTCGTACTCAACCTCGATAGCGTCCGCGGCGTCGCGCGCGATGTAGCGGTCCTCGGCGACGACGACGGCGACAGGCTCTCCGACGTAGCGCACCCTGTCGGTCGCGACCGAGTAGTGGTCGGGCGCGGGGAAGGGCGTGCCAATGGGCATGGGGCCGAGGTGCTCGGCCAGCTCGGCGCCGGTAATGACGAGCTCGACGCCCTCCATGGCGGCGGCGGCGCTGGTATCGATGCTGCGGATGACGCCGTGGGCGATGTCGCTGCGCTTGAAGGCAAGGTGCAGCATGCCCGGCAGCTTGATGTCATCGACGTAGGTGGCCTGGCCCTGGATGAGGCGCGGGTCCTCGCGGCGCTTGACGCGCTCGCCGATGAGCTTCGGAAGAGCGGGGCCGTCTGCGATGGTCATGACTGCGCCATCCTTTCCGCCGCGTGCTGAATGGCGTTGACGATGTGCTGGTAGCCGGTGCAGCGGCAGAGGTTCCCGGAGATGCCCTCGCGGATCTCCGCCTCGCTCGGCGCCGGGTTCTCCTCCAGCAGGTTGACGGCCGACATGATCATGCCGGGAGTGCAGTAGCCGCACTGGAGGCCGTGCTCCTCCCAGAAGCCGTCCTGGAGGGGATGGAGCTCGTCGCCGTCGGCGAGGCCCTCGATGGTCTGGACCTCGGAGCCGTCGGCCTGCACGGCAAAGACGGTGCAGGACTTGGCGCTGCTCCCGTCCAGGAGAACCGTGCAGGCGCCACACTGGCTGGTGTCACAGCCGACGTGCGTGCCCGTGAGGTTCAGGCTCTCGCGCAGGAAGTGCACGAGCAGCAGCCGCGGCTCGACCATGGCCGAGCG
>VXRS01000007.1:0-1106 GCA_009838385.1 Dehalococcoidia bacterium
GGCCGCTACGACGAGGTCGCCGGCGCCGAGCCGGGCACCTCCAAGGCCGCCATCCGCCGCGCGCTCCTCATGGGTCGCCAGGCCACCGTCGAGGAGCAGGCCGCCGTCGTCGCCTTCCTCGCCTCCGACGATTCGTCCTACATGACGGGCCAGGCGCTCAACGTTGACGGCGGCAGCCGCATGGACTGATCGCGACCCCTCGCTCCTTACCCCAGCCCCGCAGGAGGCCAGCATGCAGCTCCGCTACGTGAAGACCCTTGAGGAGGTCCGCCGCCTCCAGAAGCTCTACGCCACCCCCGAGTTCGAGTCGTTCCGCGGCATCGCCGCCAGCTTCCGCACCGACCCGGACGTCATCGCGGCCATCCTCCCCCCGCCCCTGGAGCCGGCCGACGAGCCCATCGCCTCCGTCAGCGTCTCCCACATCGGCGTCAGCAACACGCTTCAGCCGTTCGGGGCGGGCGGGCTCAACGTCCGCTGCCAGTACGAAGGCATCGTCGGCGACTACCCCATCACCATGCCCATGTCGACCGACAGCGCCGTGATCTTCGGCCGCGAGCTCTACGGCGAGCCCAAGAAGGTCGCCAACATCCACGTCCGCCGCGACGGCGACGAGATCACCGGCACCATCGAGCGCTACGGGCAGGTGTACATCGAAGTGCGCGGGCGCGTTGTCGAACGCCTGGAAGGGCGCGAATCCCCGGAGAGCTCGCGCTTCTACTTCAAGTTCATGCCTGCCCCCGACGGACGTGGCTTCGACAACGATCCGGTGCTCGTGCGCGTGCGCCACACCGGACGCACCCGCTTCATCGAGCAGCTCGAGGGCGAGGTGCTCCTGCGCGAGTCGCCCCACGACCCCGTCGCCGACATCCCCATCCGTGAGCTGCTCGGGGTGAGCTACAGCGAAGGCGACACCTACACCCACGGCGAGATCCTCACGCGCGTCCCCGGCGAGTCGTTCCTGCCCTACATGTTCGGCAAGGTCGACGACCTCGAACTGCTCGCCACACAGGCTCCGGGCAACTCCTCCGCGGGAACCTCTTCGCCGTGAAGTTCGGCCTCGTCGCCACGGGTGGAGGGGCCCTGAACGACCAGATCGGCGAGGTCGA
>VXRS01000007.1:1206-3567 GCA_009838385.1 Dehalococcoidia bacterium
CAGCTCGAGGAGGGCATCCAGCTCCTGAAGTCCCTCTGGACCCGGGAGACGACCGAGTTCGACGGCAAGCACTACCGCCTCGAAGGGGGCGCGACCTTCGCGCCGAAGCCGGTGCAGCAGCCCCACCCGCCGATCATGATCGGGTTGAACCGCCGCGGCGCCCTCCTCCGCCTCGCCGCCCGCCAGGCCGACGCCATCAACACCTGGCAGCTCGGCCCCGCCCAGGTCGCCGCGCTCGCCGAGCACGCTCGCGCGGCCTGCGACGACATCGGCCGCGATCCCGCCACCCTTGCCATCACCTCCGACGTCATCCTCGCCCGCGGCCAGACTCGCGATGCCGCCGACCAGATTGCCGGCGGCATCGCCCAGATGGCGCGTGGCTGGGGCCGCTCCGTGAAGGTCACGCAGTGGGACCACAGCGGCGTCCTCTTCGGCGATGGCGACAACATGCTCGAGCAGATCGCCGGCTTCGCCGAGGTCGGTGTCGAGGAGGTCGCTATCTCCTCCTCGGACTTCGACGACATCGCCTGGTTCGCCGAGAACGTGATCGCCCGCAGCTCCTAGCGCAGGTGCTCCGCGTTGCGGATCACGAGCAGCCACGTTAGCACCGCCGAGACCGCCACCAGGATCACGCTCGCCATCCCCATGTCCGCAAGGAAACCGTCCTCTTCCGCGTTCCAGATGCGCGTCGCCAGCGTTTCGAAGCCGACAGGGGCGGCCAGCAGCGTCGCCGGAAGCTCCTTCATCGTCGAGAGCAGCACGAGCCCCCCGCCCGCCGCCAGCGCCGGCGCCATCAACGGCGCCTCGATCCGCAACAGCCGCCGCAATCTCCCCGCTCCCAGCATCTGCGCCGCCTCTTCCAGCCGCCGGTCGACCGTCGCTACCCCCACCTCGGCGCTGCGAAGCGCCTGCACGCCGAAGTGAACCACGTAGGCGAAGACCAGCAGGGGAAGCGAAAGGTAGAGGAACCCGAGTCCGGGAACCTTGAGCGCCATGAACACGACCGCCAGCGCGATGAGCAGGCCGGGTACCGCGAAGCTGCCTGCTACCACGGTGTGGACGGCCCCAGCCGCCCGTCCCCCGTAGCGAGTCGTCAGGTAGGCGAGGGGCAGGACCACCACCACCGCCACCGCGGCCGTCGCCACGGCCGCGATCACCGTGTTCAGCACCGGCCCCCCGAGTGCGCTCACGTCGACGCTCGTCCGGTCGAATCCGCTGCCCTCTCCCGCCAGGCCCCGGAAGCCCCACCACGCCAGGACCAGGACGGGAGCCACCAGCCCGGACCCCACGGCGATGACCGCCGCCAGTGTCGCCGGCGCCTTCCACGGTCCCAGCGCAACGCGCCGCCCCCGCGTCCCGCCCGGCGCAAGCTGCGCCAGCGAGCGACTTGCCGACGTCCGCTCCAGCCCCGCCACCGCCAGCGCCACCACTGCCAGGATCAGCCCCAGCGCGAAGGCCAGCGGTGCGTTGTAGAGGCGGTTCACGAACACGTTGGTGGAGAGCGTCTCGTACCCCATCAGCTTCACCACGCCGAATTCGCTCACCACGTACAGGAACACGAGCAGCGTGCCCGCCTGGACGGCGCTTCGGACCTGCGGCCACACGATTCGGCGGAACGTCCCCAGGCCCCCCTCGCCCAGCATCCTCGAGGCCTCTTCCAGCGAGGGAGGCAATCCGCCGATGCGGGCCGCCGCCGGCAGGTACACATACGGGTAGGAAACCGCGACCAGCACCGCGAACGAGCCCCAGAACCCCTCGATGCGCGCCGGTACGCCAAACCCCAGCGGGTTCAGCACCTCCTCCGCGAGCCCGCCGGGCGAGATGGCCGCCAGCAACGCGGCTCCTGCCACGAACGAGGGCAGCACGAGCGGCAGCGGACAGATCACACGCCAGGCGCCGCGCAGCGGCAGGTCCGTTCGCATCGTCAGCCACGCCAGCAGGGTTCCGACGGCCGCCGTTGCGGCTGAGACAGCCACCGCCAGCACAAGCGTGTTCACGAGAGGAGCGGCTATTTCACGCGAGAAAAGGACATCGAGCGTGGCGCTCCCCTCGGTGATGTTGCGGACGACCAGGTATCCGACCGGGACCGCGAAGAGTGCCGCGATGATGAGCGCCACCACCCACAGCCAGAGCGGCCCGCGGATGCCCGCCACTCGCTTGGTGGCGCCGATCACGGCTGGCGCGCGCAGCACGACCCCTACGCTTCGAAGGCGACTGTCGGCGGGCCGTCGTACCGCACCGACGTGCGATCGCCGTTGACGAACCGTGGTGCGCCGCTCGCGCGCACCATCAGCTTCTCTCCGTGTTCGCCCTTGAGCACGTAGAGCGTGTCGTGCCCGTAGAACTCAAGCTCCTCCACCT
>VXRS01000007.1:3667-6840 GCA_009838385.1 Dehalococcoidia bacterium
AGCGAGGTCGGCGAGCGCTTCCCCATGCCCGCCAGGCCGACGAGTTCCAGCGCTTGCTCGACGTCGCGTTCCCGTTCCGGTCCGCGTGGCAAGCCGAAGGAAACGTTCTCCGCCACGCTCAGGTGGGGGAAGAGCGCCCCCTCCTGGAATACCATCCCGATGCGACGCTTCTCTGGAGGCGTCACGCGATCGGGCGTGCTCAACGTTTCGCCGCCCGTGTGGATGGCCCCCTCGTCCGGGCGTTCAAGCCCGGCAATGAGCCGCAGCAGCGTTGTCTTGCCGCAGCCGCTCGGCCCCAGCAGCGCCGTGACTGTCCCCGCCGGTACCGTGACCGAAACGTCTTCGACCGCGCGCACATCCCCGTAGGAGAACGACAGGCCGTTTGTGACGAGGTCACCGGCAGCCGCGTCCGAAGGACGGGGGTCCATCCCCAGTCGTGCGCGCGTCAGCAGTGCGAAAGCGCTCAAATTCGGCCTCTGCCTCGGGGTTAGCCACGGCAAAGTATCGCAGATAGGCGTTCCTATCAAGTCGCCCCGTGGCGGAAATCGGCTACGATTGCCTCCGAGTTCCGGGCTCACGCCCGCCGGAGCGTGCATGAAGGCAGTCGTCCTTGCGGCGGGCCGTGGTCAGCGCCTCAGCGAGACCGGTCCCAGCCTCCCCAAGCCCCTCGTCCCCCTCGCGGGCAAACCCCTCGTCGGCCACACCCTCAACGCCCTTGTCGAAGCGGGCGTCGAGCGGGCCCTCGTCGTTACCGGCCATGGAGAGCGCGCCGTCCGCCAGGGCGCTCAGGAGTGGGCCCGCCTTCCTCTGGAGTTCGCCGCCAACCCCCGCTTCCACCAGGGCGCGTCCTACTCCCTCGCCGCCGCCCGCGACTTCTGTGGCGAGGAGTCCTTCCTCCTCGTCATGTGCGACCACGCCTTCTCCCCCCAGCTCCTCCAGGCCCTCCTCGACTCTGCCACCGCCGAGCCCCTCGGCGACACCTGCCGCGTCGCCGCCGACCGCTCGCCTCGTACCGACGCCTACGCCGACGAGGCCACCAAGCTCGCCACCGATGACGCCGGGTTCGTCACCGCTATCGGCAAGTCCGTGGCCGGCTGGGACG
The DNA here is from genome assembly GCA_009838385.1 of Dehalococcoidia bacterium. Next base: position 4,770 of record VXRS01000007.1, read on the forward strand.
CGCTCGATGCGGGCGCCTTCGTCTGCTCGCCGGCCATCTGGAACGCCGTCGAGGCCGCCCCCGCCGACTGCGGCCTCAGCGACATCTTCGCCGTGCTCGCGCAGCACCGGCGCCTCGGAACCGTCGATATCAGCGGTCACTTCTGGTACGACATCGATACCGCAGCCGACCTGCGCGAGGCCGAGCGCCTCTTCGCGGCCAGCGCCGCCGGCGCCGCTAGTCGTCGATAACCGCCGTCACCTCGACCTCGATGTCGTAGCCGTCGCCCGACCCACTGAAGACCGCCGTGCTCGCGGGGAAGCGGTCGCCGTAGAACGTCTCCCGGACTTTCGCCACCTCCGGCAACTTTGTTCGGTCCGCCAGGTAGACGGTTTCGCGCACGACGTGGTCCATCGTGGCTCCCGCCTTGGCCAGCACGTCCACGACGCTCTCGTAGGCCTTCTGCGTCTGCGCCTCGATGCTGCCTTCGCCGGCCCCCACCTGCCCCGCCACGTAGACGGTGTCGCCGACCTTCACCGCCTGGCTGTAGTGCCACGGCATGCTCTCCGGAAGCCGGAGAACGTCGATGTACTCTCGCGCCATCGTCAACCTCCCGCGGCCCAGGCCGCGTGCGGAGTCTACGCAGGGGAAGCGCGTACGGCTCAGGTAATGATCGCGATGAGCGCCAGGGCGATGAACAGGGGGATCAGCGCCAGCGCCGCATAGAACAGCGTCTCGGGAGGAAGGCGCCGGCGTCGCGTGACGCCTCCCGTCAGCGCCACGCCCAGCGCCACCACGATCACGCCTGCCAGCACCGCGGTGAGGGGGTTCACCAGGATGGCGAACATCACGAGCACGCCCAGCGCCGCCGCCACCACGATCGCCAGCCCCACCCAGTAGGACAACCCGATCCACCAGGAAAATGCGGGAACGCTCCTGATCCGGCCTGCGACGAACGTAAGGAGACCCCGGTCCTGCTCTGACGTCACAGCCGCTCCCGGGGGGTAATCCCAGCGCCCCAGCATACCCGCCCCCGCCGATGTCCGGATGTAAGCCACACAGCGCGCGCGTTGGGAGCGCCGCTCCCACTGGCAGGTATCATGCCCGTCGTGAGCACCATGCAGGCGGTCTCCTGGGCCGGCCCCCGCGCCGTCGAGGTCATTGAGCGCGAGCTGACCGACCCGCCTCCCGGTTGGGTGCGACTGCGCGTCGTCGGAGCCGGCATCTGCGGCAGCGACCTGCACAGCTACCGCCGCGGTGGTCCCGCCGTGAACACCCCCGGCCACGAGGTCGGCGGTGTGATTGAGGCCGTGGGCGAAGGCGTCGAGCTCGAGATGGGCGCCAACGTCTCCGTTGAGCCTGTCGCCGTTTGTTTCCGCTGCTACGAATGCCTCACCGGCCAGACCTGGCACTGCCAGAACCGCGTCTTCCTCGGCGGCGATGGCGCTGGCGGCATGGCCGAGGCCATGCTCGCCCCCGCCACCTCCGTCTATCCCCTCCCCGACCGTGTCTCCCCTGAGGACGGCTCCCTTGCCGAGCCCGTCGCTGTCGCCGTGCACGGCGTCAGCGAGGCGGGCATCCGCCTCGGCACCCGCGCCGTCATCCTTGGCGCTGGCACCGTCGGCCTCGTGAACCTGCTCGTCGCCCGCCGCGCCGGCGCCACCGAGGTTTACATCACCGCCCGCCACCCATTCCAGGCCGAGATGGCGCGGGCCCTGGGCGCGACCGCCGTCTTCCCCGACGGGCAGACGGCTCGCCGGGAGTTGAAGGGCCTCCCCGTCGATGCCGTCATCGAGACCGTCGGGGGCAGCGCCCCCACCATCGACGAGGGCATCGCCCTGGTTCGCAACCGTGGCACCGTCGTCATGCTCGGCGCCTTCGGCAGCGAGGTCTCCCTGCCCGCGACCCCCCTCCTCCTGAAGGAGGTGCGCCTCGTCGGCGCGGTCTGCTATGGACGCCCCGGGCCTCGCACGGAATTCGGGCTCGCCACCGACCTCCTCGACGAGCTCATCGAGCCCCTCCAGCCCCTCGTCACCCACACCTTCCCCCTCGACCGCGCCCCCGAGGCCTTCCACACCGCCGACGACAAGTC
>VXRS01000007.1:6940-8954 GCA_009838385.1 Dehalococcoidia bacterium
TCGACTGGGTCATCGGCGGCGCCGGCGAGATCTTCGTCGACCAGAAGTTCATGGGCCTCTTCTCGATGCTGTTCGGCGCCGGCATCGTCCTCTTCTTCGAACGCGCCCGTGACAAGGGACGGCGCGCTGGCTGGCTCAGTTTCTGGCGCAACCTGCTCCTGCTCGGGATCGGCATCCTCCACGGCGCCCTCTGGGACGGCGACGTGCTCATCCTCTACGCGATCTGCTCGGTCTTCCTCATCGCCCTGCACCGGCTTCGAGCAGCCATGCTGTTTGCGCTCGGCGGCCTCGCCATCCTGGGCGCTGTGGCGCTGGCTCTTGTCGTCCAGCCGACCATCGAGAGTGCTGCTGACCTCGGGCAGTTCTGGCTGCCGGAGGCCGGCGTGGCTCCCGACGCTGTGGGGGACGGTTTCTTCGGATTCGGCGCCGCCGCCCGCGTTGATGGCTGGTTTCTCGCAGACGGTTTCCTCCGCGCCCTCGGCATGATGCTCATCGGCGTCGCCCTCTATCGCACCGGTGTCATAACGGGCGCCCGTTCCCCGGCCTTCTACCGGCGCCTTGCAGTGTGGGGATTCGGCATTGGCCTCCCGCTCTCGATTGGCGGCTTCGCCTGGATGGCCGCCACCGACTTTTCCCCCGACGTCGCCATCATGGGCGCCATCCCCAACACGCTCGCCACCCTTCCCCTCGCGCTGGCCTACCTCAGCCTCGTCGCGCTCTGGAACCTGCGCAGCCAGGGCGCCCTCCACCGGCGCATCCACGCCGTCGGACGCATGGCTCTCACCAACTACCTCACGCAGACGATCATCGGTGTCATCGTCCTCCGCACCCTCTTCGAGCCGGATGACCTGAACCGCAGCTGGATCCTGCTGTTCATCGTCGGCGTCTGGGTCGTGCAGCTCGCCTGGTCCCAGCCGTGGCTCGACCGGTTCCGCTACGGCCCCTTCGAGTGGGTCTGGCGCTGCGCCACCTACCGCAGCCTCCAACCCCTGCGCGCCTGACTCGCGCCTCCGCCCACCCCTGTGCCATGCTCCCCACGACTGCGGAGGGAAGACATGGGACGTCCGCTCGAAGGCATCCGCGTGCTCGATTTCACCTGGGCCCAGCAGGGCCCCTACGCCACGACCCTGCTGGCCGACATGGGCGCCGAGGTCATCAAGGTCGAACACCGGGAGGGGGAGCGCGGGCGAGGCGTCGGCGGGCGCCGCAGCGCCCCCACCTCCTACTTCGTCGCCCACAACCGTGGCAAGCACAGCATCACCCTCGACGTGCGCCGCCCCGAGGCGCGCGAGATCGTCCAACGCTTCGTCAAGCGGGTCGATGTCGTCGTCAGCAACATGCGCCCCGGAGCCATGGACCGCCTCGGCTTCGACTACGAGACTTTTTCGGCCCTCAACCCCCGCATCGTCTACGCCTGCGCCTCCGCCTTCGGCCCCCACGGCGACCGCACCCCCGTCCCCGGGAACGACATCATCGGCCAGGCCTCCGGGGGCATCATGCTCCGCAGCGGCCCCGAGGACGGTCCCCCCACCCCAACCGGCGCTGCCATCGCCGACCAGGTCGGCGCCATGATCCTCTGCTCTGGCATCCTCGCTGCCCTGGTGCAGCGCGAGCGCACCGGCGAGGGTGAGCAGGTCGATGTCTCCCTCTACGGCTCTCAGATCGCCCTCCAGTCCTGGGAGATCAACACCGAGTCCTTCTCCGGCGACACCGCTCCCCGCGCCGGCCTCGGCCACCCCCTCCTCACCTCCCGCTCCGTCTGGCGCTCCTACCAGACCGCCGACGGCTGGCTCGTCATTGGCGGCGCGACCACCGACAAATTCGCCGCCCTCTGCGACGAGCTCGGCCTCAACGACCTTGCCGAGCGCTACCCCGACGATCGCTCACGCGCCGCCGGCATGGCCGACATCCACCCCCACCTCGAAGCAGCCATCCGCAAGGGAAAGACGGACGAGTGGATCGCCCGCTTCCGCGCCCGTGACATCTTCTGCGGCCCCGTCCAGACCTACGCCGA
>VXRS01000303.1:0-5642 GCA_009838385.1 Dehalococcoidia bacterium
GCCGAGTTCCGCGGCCAGCGCATGAACGCCGACGAGATCAAGGGCTTCATCGCGCTGCTGCTGGCGGCCGGGGGAGATACGACCGACAAGGCCATTGCGCTCATGTGGTACCACATGCTCTACACCCGCCCCGACCAGTTCGAGGAGGTGAAGAAGACCCCCGAGTTGTGGACCAACGTCTTCACCGAGATGATGCGCTACGACCCCGTCGTCCACTTCCAGTACCGCTACACCACGCGCGAGGTGAAGCTGCACGGGCAGGTCATCCCCGAGCGCGCGAGCATCACGCTGCTTCTCGGCGCCGGCAACCGCGACGAGCGCGTCTTCAAGGATCCCGACACCTTCGACATCTTCCGGGAAGACCTGCACATGGGCCGCGAGCTCCGCTCCGGCCGCTATCCCGACGGCAAGCACGGGCACCTCGGCTTCGGGATGGGCCAGCACTTCTGCATGGGCTACGCCATGGCGCGCCAGGAGGCGATCATCGCCTCCACCCGCCTCCTCGAGGCGATGAAGAACCCGCGTCCCAAGTTCCCGACGCACCCCGGCGTCACTTCGCCGAACCTTGGTTCCGGCGGCTTCCGCTCGCCCGTGGAGCTCTGGGTCGAATTCGACACGGACTAGGCCGGAGGTTCGATGGCGCTCGATCTGGAGGTCATCGCCCGCAAGGCCGAGGGCGGGTCCGACTACCCGCCGCTCCTCTTCGTCCACGGCTCCTGCCACGGCGCCTGGTGCTGGGACGAGCACTTCCTGCCGTATTTCGCCGAGCGCGGCTTCGACGCCTACGCCCTGAGCTTGCGCGGCCACGGCGGGAGCGCAAGCCCGCGCAGCCTCCGCTGGACCTCCATCGCGTCCTACGTAGCCGATGTCGAGCAGGTAGCCGCCGAGCTGCCCCGCGAGCCCGTCGTCATCGGCCACTCGCTCGGCGGCTACGTCGTGCAGAAGTACCTCGAGAGGCACGACCCACCCGGCGCCGTGCTTGTCGCGCCCTCGCCCCGGCGGGGCATGCGCAGCGTGTGGCTGCGCTCGTCGCTGCGCGACCCGTGGCCGTTCTTCAAGATGTGGCTCACCCTGGACCCCTACGCCCTCTTCGCTACGCCCGAGCGCTGTCACCGATTCCTGTTCTCTCCGGACATGGACGAGGAGACCGTGCGCCGGTACTGGGCCCGCCTGGGGCACGAGTCCGTCCGCTCCGCGGTGGAGACGCTCGGGAAGCCTCCCGACGCCGAGCGCATTCGCTGTACGCCCATGCTCATTCTCGGAGCGGCTGAGGACCGCATCGTCCCCGAGCCCCCGCTCAGGGATACGGCCACGGACTATGGCGCCGATTTCACCATGGTCCCCGACATGGCCCACGACATGATGCTGGAGGAGGACTGGCAGGAGGCCGCCGGCGCCATGTTCGACTGGCTCAGCCGCACGCTAAGCCCGGCCTGATCGTGCCTGTACACTCCCACCGACCACCGACCCGGCTGGCGTGGCACCGGAAGGGCTTGAGCGCGTGAAGAAGTACATACTCTTCGATCATGATGGCGTTCTGGTGGATACCGAATTCTGGTACTTCAAGGCCGGAGAGCGCGCCCTCGCCGACATTGGATTCACCCAGGATAGGGATCAGTACATCCGGGACATGACTAAGGGAATGGCCACGTGGGCCCAGGCAAGGGCGGCGGGCATCGATGAACAGACCATCAGCAGGCAGCGCGAGGTCCGCAATGCCTACTACCAGGAATACCTGAGAACCGAAGCCATCGAGATCGACGGCGTCGTCGAGACGCTTGCTGAGCTGTCAAAGCACGTCCGCATGGCCATCATCACGACTGCGAAACGTGCGGACTTCGAAGTCATCCACGAAAAGCGCCAGATTACGCAATTCATGGATTTCGTCCTTGCTCGCGAAGACTACGAACTTGCCAAGCCGCACCCGGAACCATACCTGGCCGGCCTGAAGCGCCTCGGAGCCACCAAAGAGGAGACGCTGGTTGTGGAGGATTCATCCAGGGGTCTGGACTCGGCTGTCGCGGCTGGTATCGACTGCGTCATCGTCCACAACGACTTTACGAAGTCGCACGACTTTTCACAGGCTAGCTATCGAATCGATACCCTGAGTGAATTGAAAGGGATCATCCTCAATGCCGTCTGAAGGAGCCTCTGCCTCCGTGTGCCATACTCCCCGGGGCCACGGCTTCGCGGCGCTCCCTGGGTCCGGAATCCGTTGGCGCAGCGCGAAGTCGCCGTTCGTGGTGGGAGGTGCGCGATGACCCTCAGCATCGACGAAGTCGACCTTTTCTCCCCGGAGACGCAGGAAGACTGGTACCCCTCCTACCACGCCATCCTCGACCAGGCCCCTGTCTACCCCATCCCCGGTCGCAACATGTTCCTCGTCTCGAAGTTCGAGGACATCGCCTGGATCGTGCGCAACCCTGATCGCTTCCCCCACAACCCCACCGGCAGCCACGGCCTCCTCATGAGCGACGAGGCCAAGGCCTACCACGAGGAGCACGGCTACCCCCGCATCCAGCCCCTCAGCACCAACCCGCCCGAGCACCGCCGCTACCGCGAGCTCGTCGACCCCTTCTTCTCTCCCGCCGGCGCCACCCGCCAGCAGGAGATGATCACCGCCACCATCGAGGAGCTCGTCGACGAGATCGTGGCGAAGGGGACCGTCGAGTTCGTCGAGGACTTTGCCGTCCCCCTCCCGGTTCGGGTGATCACGCTCATGCTCGGCTTCCCGCTGGAGGACATCCCCCGGCTCCGCGTCTGGTCGAACGCCTGGGTCATGCCCTTCCAGATGGGGCTCACCCATGAGGAGCAGATGTACCTCGCCGAGAAGGGCGTCGAGTTCCAGAAGTACATCGATGGCTTCATCGACGAGCGCCGCGCCAATCCGGGCGAGGACGTGCTCTCCCACCTCGCGTCGCGCGCCCGCTACGGCGGCGAACGCCCCCTCTCCAACGCCGAGATCGTCGGCATCATCAGCCACCTCTACATCGGTGGGAACGAGACGACGACCTTCGCCCTCACCTCGGCGCTCTGGCTTCTGACGCAGGATCCGTCACTCTGGCAACGCCTGAAGGAAGACCGCTCACGCGTGCGCTTCTTCGTCGAGGAGGTGCTGCGCCTCGAATCCCCTACACAGGGCCTCTTCCGGGTCACCGTCCAGGACGAGGAGCTGCGCGGCGTGAAGATTCCCGCCGGCTCCGTCCTCCATCTCCGCTTCGCCGCCGCCAACCGCGACGGCGACGAGTTCCCCGCTCCCGACGACTTCAGTCTCGAACGTCCCAACGCCGCCAAGCACGTCGCCTTCTCGCAGGGCGAGCACATGTGCCCCGGCGCGGGCCTCTCCCGGCTCGAGCAGAACATCACCTGGGAGACGATGCTGGACCGCGTGCAGCGCTTCGACCTCGTGCCCGGCGCCAACGACTTCACTCACCTGCCCGGCTTCGTCTTGCGCGGCCTCAAGGAGCTCCACGTCACCCTGACGCCCGTGGAGTAGGGACTCCCCCTACAGGTGCTCGACCAGCCAGCGGTGCACGTCGGCGCACCTGAGAAGGTGTCGCGCGCACCACGGAGCGAAGTCTGAGCCGTCCTCCGGGAACGGCTCCATCCAGCGGACCTGGAGCCACTTGCAGCGAAGCAGGTCCGCGCGTGGGTGCTCGGCCGGATACGGCTTCGGGACGCGCTTGTACTCCACGCCTGCGACATCAGCACCCATCTCCGCCACCAGCTCCGCGATCGCGGAGGCGAGCGGAGCGCCCGTCGCCTCTTCGGCGACAAGCTCCCGCCAGCCATCCAGCGACGGCAGCATGACCCCCGTGGCGAAGCCCACCTCGTCCGCGGCAAGCCGCACGAACAGCGTGGGCGCGGTCTTCTTCTTCTCACCCTCCCACCAGCGAAAGAGCAGGTGGTCCTTGTAGGGAGTCTTGTCGGAGGAGAAGCGGATGTCGCGGTTGATCGGTGAGATGGAGCCGTTGACGCGAGGCAAGCCCACGATCGCCGGCGACAGCTCTTTCCGGAGGTCCGTCGCGACCGCCTCGACGAGCGCTTTCGCGGGCTCGGCGATGAGCGTCTGGTAGGCCTTGCGGTTCGCATCGAACCAGTCCTTGTCGTGCGTAGGAAGCTCTCGCAGGAAGTCGCGCGCCTCTGTCGGGAAAGAGACGGGAGCGGTCATGCCGTGCCCCCGTCGACGAACGCGCGCCCTTCGTCGAGGAGCGCCTGCCACAGGTCGGCGTCGCGACCCGGCACGTGGACCCACTCCCGGAACCGCCTCCCGGCCGGGGCGAATGGCAGGCCCGTCCCCGCTTCGACCAACTCCTCCACCCTGCCCGCGGGGATCTTCACGATCAGGTCGCCCGAGCGGTGCTCGGCCATTGCGAGGAAGCCCCCGCTGCTCGTACGCAGGCACGGGAACCCCATGATCGTGCCTTCCTCTACCTCGCCCGCAGCAAGAAGCGGTTCCGCCAGCTCCTGGAAGAGCGCGCCGTCGAAGCCCGGGCCGGTACGGATTGGGCTCATTGGCCCTGCAGGGCGCGGCGCACCCTGTTCATGGCTACAGCCGGCTGGGGCGGGCCATCCCTCCCGAACCTGGGGATGGCGTCACGCCAGCCCAGCCGCATGTCCCAGGCGGCCAGTGGCGCCAGCAGGATCGCCGGCAGGATGATGATCGCCTCCACCCCGACTGCGTAGGAGAGCGCCGCCGCCTGGGTCTCGCCCAGCGCCACCAGCGCCTCCTTCGCGAGGAACGCGAGGCCGACGCTCGCCTGCGCCAGGGGAATGCCCGCGCCGATGTTCGCCGCCGCCACCACGAAGACGTGCACGAGGAAGTTGAGGCTGATGCCGAGCGAGGCCGCCACGGCCCAGTAGAGGAGGGCCTCGCTCATCCAGATCGCAGCCGTGAGGACCAGCACGTTCGTCGTCTGGCGGGGGCTCTGCACGGAGCGCAGGCCTCGCAGGAACGGCTCGATGCGAGGATGCGCGAGCAGCCCCCGCCAGCCGATCGCTGAGGGGGGCTCCCCCCGCTCCCGCGTCAGGAACCACGCCAGCGCGATCCCCGCCGGCGTGCCGAACAACATGAACGCCCCGAGCCCGGTGAAGCTGTCGCCGATCGTGAGCGTCGCGATGGCGACCGCCATGAGGAGGGCGAACACGAAGCCGTCCATGATCCGTTCCAGCGCCTCCGCCCCCAGCAGCTCCAGCCGTCCGATCCCGAATTTCTTGGCAGTCACCTGGATCATGAGCACGTAGCCAAGCCCGAACGGCAGGGCCATGTTCGCCGCCTGGCCGAGGATCACGCGCGGGAAGGCCCGCCGCGTCGTCACCGCCTTCAGGTGCTCGACCAGGATCCTCCAGCGAATGGCGCGCAACCAGTAACGCGTGAAGAACACCAGCGCGATGGGGACGAGGAAGCGCAGGTCCGCCTTCTGCAGCGTCCTCGCGACATCACCCAGGTGCACGTCGCGAAGCAGCAACCAGACGAGAAAGAGGCTGATGGCGATGCCGACCGCGAGCCTTATCGGCTTGCCCAGTCGCCCAAGCGACACGCGCTCCCTCCACCGTTTGCGGGCAGTCAAAACATTCCCGCGACAGGCGGACCTATTCTGAACGTTCGAGTGAGACCTGTGTAGGGTGCTACTGTCCGGGAG
>VXRS01000303.1:5742-8491 GCA_009838385.1 Dehalococcoidia bacterium
CGGACCTATTCTGAACGTTCGAGTGAGACCTGTGTAGGGTGCTACTGTCCGGGAGAGGCCGCGTCCGGCAGCTCCTCGATCTGGTCGAGCACCGCCTCCTCGGGGTCGCCTTCGCCCCGCCCTTCGCCGCTCGCGCTCACGCCAAGCGCCTCCGCGAAGCGCCGGTACGATTCCAGCGAGTCGCCGTACTTGCGGTGCCCCGCCGTGTGCCAGGCGCTCGCCAGCAGCAGCGTGTCACGCCGTGACGAGGTCGAGTGGCCGTAGTCCTCCGCCAGGCAGAGCCCAATCTCCTGGTTGTGGGGGTCGTTCCCGTGCTTCACGGCGGCGGTCGTCAGCGTCTGCACCAGCGGCGAGCGGCCGAACCCGGCATCGAGGTAGGCCTGCGTCCAGGCGACGCTTTCCTCTTTGTTCAGCGCCATGAGCGCGTCGTCCAGGCGTGAGAGGAGCTGGTCACCAGAGAGCGACTCGGATCCCTGTGGCGGTGCGATCAGGGGTCGCCCATGACCCTTCAGGTTCGCGATCCAGCGCGCCGCCTGGTTCACGAACGAGCCCGCCACGAACAGCAGCTTCGTCCGGTGCGGGTGCTCGAAGGTGTCGTAGAACCAGCGCACCGTGTTCGTGTATTCGTAGGCGTGCTGCGGCATCGAGAACTCGTCCGGCACGACTGTCTCGAGGAGCACGTTCGCTGCCGCTACCTGGATCGTGTCGATGATCTGGCGCGGACCCCGCCCCGCCAGCAGCAGCGCGACCAGGTGCTCGATGTAGTCCGGCTCGGGCATCGTCGTGAGCGCCCGGATCAGCCCCTCTGCCTCCGGCTCCGAGAGCGGCGCCTCGTTCGCGAACAGCTCGGCGTCGCGGTTCGCCCCCGGGGTCGGGTCGATTGAGGAGCCGGGGAGCTCCTCGCGCAGCCGGTACAGCTCGACCTGGCAGGCCATCTCGTACTCGGAGTGCCAGCGCGGCCCCACGGCCACGTCGAGCACGCCCGCGTAGAGGACGTGGTGCGCGTTCTCCCAGCCGATTGCTTGCCCCAGCTCGATCGTGGCGCGGGCGCGGTAGGCCTTGTGCCCGGTCGTGTAGGAGCGGTTGTAGAGCAGCCGCCCCTGTACATCGATCAGTCCCGCGAAGACGAGTTGCGCCAGCAGCTCCTTGCGCCGCTCCGTCTCCTCGAACAGCCCCAGGAAGACGCGGTAGGCGCGCACCACCTCGCCGCGCTCCACCAGTGTGAGCCACTCGTTCAGCCGCTCCTCGAACGTGCCCTCGATGTGCAACGGCTCCTGGTCTTCCCAGTGCCGCTCGGGCGGCGGCGGCTCGACTCCCGGCACCGGCTTGTAGGTGCGCCGGCCATAGTGCCCCGGCATCCGCCCGATGAGCTGGTTCCACGGGTCGAGTCCCGTGGGCACGTACCAGAGCGTCTGCGCGATGGGCAGGTGTTTCAGCTCGGGCGGGAGGTAGCGGGGAAGGGTCAGGCTCGTGCGCGAGCTGAGCATGCAGTGGTCGTTGTTCACGAAGCGCATCACGCCGCCGTCGACGCGCTGGTGGTACGGCACGTTGGTGTAGGGACCGTGTGTACGGACAGTCTCGCTCAGGATCTCGACCGGGTCGCGGTCCGCCGCGAGCAGGTCGAGCAGCGTCTGCCGTGTCGCCTGCTGATCACGCCCGAGGATGCTCTCCTCGAGCTGGGCGAAGAGCCGGTCGGCTTCCCTGTCGCGCGTTGCCGTGGCCGTCATCGCGAGCCTCCGTCGTGCTCCCTGCGACTGGCCCGATTATAGGCGCAGGCGCTAGCCCGCCGCCGAGGCCTCCGGCTCGCCCTCGTAGCGACCGTCCCGGGCGAGGCCGTTCAGCCTCGCGCGCTCATGGAATGCCGCCTGCGCGGCGCCCTCGTTCTCGACCTTGCCGCCCCACGCCGCCAGCGCCGGCGCCTGCAGGCCGCGCCCGTAGGAGAAGCTCAGCACCCACGGTTTCTCGCCCGGAGCGGCGTTGATTGCGTGCAGGTTCTCCGTCGACTCCACCGCCGACTGGCCGCCCGACAGGAAGTTGATCGTCGGCACCGCTGCCGGCACCGTCCGCCGGAAGACCGTCAGGGTCGCGTCCGCGACCTCCTCGGGCGAGGCCTTGCGGCCGGTCTCACTGCCGGGCAGGACCATGTTCGGCTTCAGCACGATCCCCTCGAGCAGGACGCCGTGCCGGTCCAGCGCCGCGAAGACCGCGTGCAGCACGGCTTCGGTCACCTCGGCGCAGCGCTCGATCGTATGGCCGCCGTCCATCAGCACCTCCGGCTCGACGATGGGCACCACGTCCGCCTCCTGGCAGATGCGTGCGTAGCGGGCCAGCACTTCGGCGTTGGCGGAGATGGCCAGTGCGCTCGGCAGGTCGTCGGTGATGTTGTAGACCTCGCGCCACTTGGCGAAGCGCGCGCCCTGCTCCTTGTACCCCTCGAGCCGTCCCGTGAGGCCGTCGAGCCCCTCCGTGACGAGGTCGCCAGGTGCGCCTGGCAGGGGCACCGTGCCCTTGTCGACCTTGATGCCGGGCACCACGCCCGCGTTCGCCGCGACCTCCGGGAGCGGGGTTCCTTCGCGATCCGTCTGCCCCAGCGTCTCCTCGAACAGGATCACGCCGCAGATGTACTCGCCGACGCCCGGCGTGGTCAGCAACAACGACCGGTAGGCGCGCCGGTTCTCCTCGGTCGATTCGACGCCGATCGAGTCGAAGCGGCGCTTGATCGTCCGTGTGCTCTCGTCGGCGGCGAGGA
>VXRS01000148.1:0-2998 GCA_009838385.1 Dehalococcoidia bacterium
CGACAGGCTGGTCGCCAAGGCGGAGATCTACGACGTCATCATGCGCTACTGCCGCGGGGTCGACCGCAGCGAGCCCGAGCTGGTGAAGTCGGTCTACCACGAGGACGGGTACGACGACCACGGGGCCATGTTCCAGGGGCCCGGCTGGGAGTTCTCGAAGTTCTTCGCGCCCCGCGACGACGGTGAGCCGAGTGACTCTCGGGCGGTGCACTTCATCGGCAACCACTACGTCGAGTTCCAGAGCGCCGACATCGCCTTTTCGGAAGCGAGCTTCGTGACCTGGAGCCACTCGCCCGTGGATGAGCACAACGCGAGCCTGTTCACGTTCTGCGGCCGCTACATCGACCGCTTCGAGCGGCGAGGCGGCGAGTGGAAGGTGGCGCACCGCATCTGTCTGCACGAATGGAACCGCGTCGAGCAGTTCCCGACCGACCCACCGCACTCCCTCCCGGATTTCGCCGCCGCCTTCGTGCAGGCTGCCCGCGCACCGGACGACGCGACCTCCCACTGGGAGTGGCTCGACAAGCCGGGCGTCCGTCCCGGCGCCAACCCCACCGATCCGCCCGTGTTTCCAGGGCGCGGCACGGCGCCCCTCATCGCCAGGGAGTAAGCGCCGAGGGCTCCGGCGAAACGCCCCGCCGCCTAGCCCGTCGGGACGGGCGCGGGGTCTTCGACCTTGCGCACGTTCACGGGGATCGCGCTCATCACGGGGATGCCCGTGATGGGGTCGAAGTCGCGCTGCGTGTCGGAGAGGCGGCCGGTGTTGGCGCCGAGCTCGCGCACGCGCGCGTCCTCGGTGGGGGCGTCGCCCCACGCGTGCGCCATCGAGATGACCCCCGAGCGAACGTCGTCCGCGGGCTCGACGACGCCGTAGATGGCCGCGCGCGCGGACTCGATCTCGACGAGGTCGCCGGCGGCGAGACCGAGTTCGGCGATATCCATCGGGTTCATGTAGGCGGGGTTGCCCTTGTTCTCGTACTTGCGCATGAGCCGGGGAATGTCGCGGCCCGAAGAGTTATACGACTCGAGCATGCGCCGGCTGACGAGACGGTGGGTGAATTCCTCGCCTTCGCGGTAGCCGCCGCCCTCGAAGTAGGGCTCGGCGCGCACCTCGGCGAGCTCCGCCATCATCTCGGCGCGTCCAACATCGAGGCGCGGCGAGCCGGGGCGCTTGGGCAGCACGCGGATCTCGTCGTCCTCGAAGATGTGGCCGTGGGGGTACTTCTTCACCTCGTCGAGGGGGATGCGCGAGCCCTCACACATCCACTCAATGATCTGGGAGGTGGTCGGCTTGTTGTCGATATCCACCTCGCCCCAGCCGGCGCGCAGGGGGACGCGCATGCGGTGTGCGATCCCCCAGAAGAACTCCCACTCCTCGATCACGTCCGAGCCCTCGGGCGGGTCGATGAGCTTGGGACCGTACTGGGCGTAGGGGGCGGGGTAGCCCTGGGCGAAGCCGAAGACGCCGGAGAGGGACTCGTTGGGGAGGGTGGTGTCCTCGCGCTCGAGCGAGAGCTTCGGCGCGATCACGTAGTGGGCGAGCTTGGCCGTCGCCGACATCTTGATGTCGAGCGTGACGAGCAGGTCAAGGGCCTGCATGGCCTCATAGGTGCGGAGCTGGTCGGGCCAGGCGGCCATGGGGTTCGAGCCGATGCAGATGAGGGCACGGACCTGTCCCTCGCCCGGCGTCAGGATCTCCTCGGCGAGGGCGCTGGTGGGCGGGCCGATGGCGGTGATGGGGAGGTCGCGGATGCGCATCCGCTCACGGGCGTCCCAGTCGGTGCTTTCCTCGTAGGCCTGGGCGACGTAGTCCTTCGGCTTGCGCAGCACGGGCGGATTGGGAACGCGCTCGCCTTCGCGCAACCAGCGCCCGCAGACGGTATTGATGGAGTTGATGAGGTACTCGGTGATGTTGGGGTGGGGTGAGAAGTCGGGGCCCGTGCCCGACGTGACGGAGCCGCGCTTGCCGCTCGCGAAGATGCGGGCGGCGCGTTCGACGAGGGAGGCGGCAACGCCGGCACGCTCCTCCACATAGTCGAGGGTGAACGGCTCAACGGCCTCGCGCAGCTCCTCGAGGCCCTGCACGTTCGCCGCGACGAAGTCGCCGTCGACGAGGCCCTCGGTGAGGATGACGCGAAGGATGCCGGCAAGCAGGGTGGGGTCTTCGCCCGGCTTCACCTGCAGAAAGACGTCGGCCTTCTCCGCGGCTTCGGTCCGGCGCGGGTCGATCACGATGAACTGCATGCCGCGTTGTTTCGCCTGGTGGAGGCGCTTCGCGGGGTTGTACTGGGGGATGCCGCCCCACATGGAGATGGTGGGATTCGCGCCGATGAGCATCCAGACATCGGAGTCGTCGAACATCTGCGGGCCGGCGCCCCAGTTGCCGTGGTAGGCGCGGGCGATGGGCTTGGCGGGCTGGTCGATGGTGCCGCCGGAGTAGGTCATGTTCGAGCCGATGCCCGCCATGAACGCCCCGGTGAACTGTCCGGAGGAGGGGAAGGAGAAGCCGTAGGTGCCGCTGAAGGTGGCGACGGCGCGGGGACCGTGTTCGGCGATGATGGCCTGGAGCTTGTCGGCGACCTCGTCGATGGCCTGCTGGTGGGGGATGTCGTGGTACGTGCCGTCGGGGGCGCGCTTCTGGGAGTGGAGGAGGCGGTCGGGGTGGTAGTGCTGTTCGGGGAGCTGGCGTCCCTTGATGCAGGTGAACCCCTGGTACATCGGGTTCTTCGCATCGCCGCGCACCTTGATGGCGCGGCCGTCCTCGATGTCGACCTCGATAGCGCAGAAGGCGTGGCAGAAGCGGCAGAAGGTCTGCTTCGTCTCGACGACCATGGGATCCCCCGGAGCGCGAAGGCGCTGCCGGAACTGTAGCCCAGCGCGATCACCATCGCCAGCGGGAACGCGAGTGCGTTCCCGCTGGCGGCGGGATGGCTACAAACGAGCGAGCCTAGTCGTCCTCGGGAATGAGCTCCTTCTCGCCCCGTATCACGCCGATGCC
>VXRS01000148.1:3098-5992 GCA_009838385.1 Dehalococcoidia bacterium
GCATGCAACACCAGCATGAGTTCCGGCGCCCCCGCGGGATCCGCGAGTGAATCGGCGTGCTGCGAGACCGCAACGAGAAGGTGCCGCGTTCCCATCGTCAGGATATAGATGCCGTAGTGGAACAGGTTGACCAGAATCCCGAAGCGCAGCATGGAGTGGCCCAGGCTTCCCGAGGGTCCCTGGAGCCGCCAGAACGAGAAGATGCCGTACGAGATCAACAGCGAGCAAAGGATGATGACGAACGACACCGCGTGCGTGAGATTGTCGTTGTCGGCATAGGCCTTGAGTGTCTCCTGGAAATCGAGCGGATCGCTCGCGTCGATCAGCCAGCCCCCCGGGTAGAGAAGCAGGGCGATGATCATGACGACAAGCCCTAAGACGATGGCCGTTCCGGGCGCCCGTTGTGCGGAGCACAAGCTACTAAGTACGTTCATAACATCCCCCTTGTGATGCGCCGTCCCCCGACGCGCAGTGTGACAGTAGCCCCCTCAGAACGGCCTTTCAATTGCGGCTGGCAAGATGCGAAATTGTTATGTCTGCAATGGGGAACAGGCTCCGACCCACGCACCCTGGTAGGGGGCTAGACTCGCCGCGCAACCACACCCCGCCAGGAGAAACGTCATGCAGGCCGAGCCGTTCGAGATCGCCGTTCCCGAGGAGAAACTGGAGGACCTGCGCACGCGGCTCGAGCGCATCAACTGGGCGCCCGACTTCGGCAACGAGGGATGGGGGTACGGCGTGAACGGGGAGTACCTGCGCGAGCTCGCCGACCACTGGCTCAACCGCTACGACTGGCGCGCGCACGAGGCGGAGATGAACCGTTTCAACAACTTCCGGGTCGAGATCGAGGGGATGCCGATCCACTTCGTGCACGAGCGCGGGAAGGGACCGAACCCGATTCCCATCATCCTCTCCCACGGCTGGCCCTGGACGTACTGGGACCTCCGCCACGTCATCGGGCCGCTGACCGACCCGGCCGCCCACGGCGGCGACCCGGCGGACTCGTTCGACGTGGTCGTGCCGTCGCTGCCGGGCTACGGCTTCTCCACGCCGCTGACGACGCCGGGCATCAACTACTGGCGGACGGCCGACCTGTGGGTGACGCTCATGCGGGAGGTGCTCGGCTACGAGCGCTTCGCGGCGCAGGGCGGGGACTGGGGGGCGCTCGTCACGAGCCAGCTCGGGCACAAGTACGCCGAACACCTGATCGGCATCCACCTGACGGACGCGATCATGCTGAACATGTTCACGCACGACCGCCCGTGGGTGCTGGGCGATCCGGGACTGGCGTCGATGCCGCAGGGCGAGGCGCGCGCGGCCAACCTGGCGCGCCTGCGCTACTACTCTGCGCACGTGGCCGTGCAGGCGCTCGACCCGCAGACGCTCGCCTTCATGGCGCACGACTCGCCGATCGGGCTCTGCGCCTGGATCCTTGAGCGGCGGCGGAACTGGGGCGACACGAACGGCGACGTGGAGTCGCGCTTTCCCAAGGACGACCTGCTGACGACGATGATGCTGTACTGGGCGACGGACGCCTTCGTGACCTCGGTGCGGTACTACTACGAGGCGGCCTGGAACCAGTGGCAGCCCAGCCACGACCGCACGCCGGTGGTGGAGGCGCCGACGGGGCTCACCTTCCACGGGCCGGGGGCACCGCAGGAGCCGAGCGAGCAGCAGCGCGAATACTGGAACCTGGTGCACTGGGACTCGCACCCGGCCGGCGGGCACTTCGCGCCCGCCGAGGAGCCCGAGGCGATCGTGCGCGGCATCCGCGCAACGTTCCGGAACCTGCGCTAGCGGTCGCTAGCTGGCGGCCCAGGCGCGCGCTTCCTCCGACGCCACCCAGTGCAGGGTGTTGTGCAGGAGCCTGCGGAAGCCCTCGCTCTCGTAGCTGCCGGGGCCGTCGCCGAGGTGGGTGGCGACGACCGGCGAGTTGCCGCTCTTCTTGGCCCAGACAACGAGGTCGCTGCCCTCGGGATGGGACCAGCGCTCCTTCTCCTCCGGGGGAGCCATCGGCGGCGGGTTGAAGTTCTCCTGGACCATCGGGTAGTCCGTGCGCATGAGCGGGAGGATGTCGGGCTGGGACTCGAAGATTTTCGAGGTGAGGTAGAGCTCGTCCTGCACGACGAACCCGTCGTCCAGCCCCTCCAGGACCGGGTGGCCGGCAGCGGCGGGGTCGGGCGTGACCTTGCCGCGACCGTTGCCGCGGGGGTCGGCGCCGCCGCCTCGGTAGCCGGAGCCGGGGGTGAGTTCGCCGAACACCTCGCCCTCGGTCAGCAGGAACGAGGTGCCGCTCACGTCGCGCCAGCCGGGCCAGGCGGGCCACTCCACGAGCGCGTGGTTCATCAACATGAGGCCCTTCCCGCTCTCGAGCAGCGCGGCGATGCTCTGCTGGTACTCCTCGGGCGCGGGGGAGAAGTCCACCCCCCACATGTCGTAGAAGCAGACGGCGTCGTATTCGGCCACGTTCTCGGGGCGCAGCAGCACCTGCGCCGCCGGCTGCTCGACTTGCGTCGTGAGCAGCTCGGGGTTGTCGTCGAACATGGAATAGAAGCCGTTGTAGTTGAAGCCGTGTCCCTTGGTCACGACGAGCACTTTCACTGACATGGGTGGCTCCTCTCAGGCGTTCTGGTTGCGTTTCCCGGCTAGCTGGCGGCCCAGGTCCGCGCGTCCTCCGTCGCCACCCAGTGGAGGGCGTTGCTGAGGAGCTTGCGGAACTCAGGGTTCGCGTAGCAATTGGGGCCATCGCCGATCTGCATGGCGATGACGGGGGAGTTGACGCTCTTCTTGGCCCAGACCACGAGGTTGCTGCCCTCGGGATGGTCCCAGCGCGCCTGCTCCTCGGCCGGAGCGAGCGGCGGCGGGTTGAAGTTCTCCTTCACCATCGGGTAGTC
>VXRS01000148.1:6092-8480 GCA_009838385.1 Dehalococcoidia bacterium
TGCTCGACCTGCGTCGTGAGCAGCTCGGGATTCTCATCGAACATGGCGTAGAAGCCGTTGTAGTCGAACGGGTGGCCCTTCGTAACGACGAGCACCTTGACGGACATGACTCGCTCCTTTCGGCGGCGCGACTAGCTGGGAATGAGGTCGTAGGCGTCGAGAATGCGCTGGAAGCGGGCCTCGACGGAGGGCTGGGTCTCGGGGTGGCTGACGACGTAGAGGTGGTTACCGCGAATGGCGTTCAGGACTTTCTGGGCCAGGTCCTCGGGCTCAAGCATCTCCTGGGGGACGCTCTCGCCGGGGAGCATCTCGCGGATGGGGTCCTCGGGTCCGCCGTACTCGTCGGGGCGGTTGCGGCCCGCCTCCACGATGCGGGATCGCACGCCGCCGGGGCAGAGCACGCTCACGCCGATGTTGTGCGGTTCGAGGTCGAGTGCGAGCGCCTCGGAGATGCCGACGACGCCGTACTTGGCGGTCGAGTAGGAAGAGATGCCGGGCGTGGCGGGAGCCACGAGGCCGGCGATGGAGGCCGTGTTCACGATGTGACCGCCCTCGCCCGCCGCCACCATGCCCGGCAGGAATGCCTGGATGCCGTAGATGACGCCGTAGAGGTCGACGCCGACGACCCAGTCCCAGTCGTCCTCGGTCATGTCCTGGGCGAGCTTGAAGGTGACGACGCCGGCGTTGTTGCAGAGCACATGACAGCCGCCGAAGGCGTCGTGCGTTGCATCGGCGAGCGCCTGCATGGAGGCGCGGTCGGATACGTCGTTCTGGACCGCGATGGCGCGCACACCGTGCTCCTCCACGGCGGCGACGGTGCCGGCGGCGGCATCCATGTCGATCTCGCCAATGACGACGTTCATGCCTTCCCGGGCAAAGGCGACGGCCAGCGCCCGGCCGATTCCGCCACCCCCTCCGGTGATCACAGCTGTACGACCGCGGAACTCTTCCACTCGGCACCTCCCGGCGGAGCGGCAGTCTACACGCTGGCACCCGTGAATTACGAACGGCGCGAGGCTCGCACAGGGGCTCCCCAAGCTATGATTGAAGGGATGGCCACGCCACAACCCCACTCTCCCCGGAGCGCCACGTGATCCCTCGTTACTCGCGGCCCGAAATGGCCGCCATCTGGAGCGAGCAGGCGAAGTTCGAACGCTGGCTCGAGGTCGAGATTGCCGTCTGCGAAGCGCGCGCCGCCGCGGGCGAGATGCCCGTGGAAGCGGCGCAGCTGATCCGCGCGAACGCCACCTTCGACGTCGACAAGGTGAACGAGTACCTCGCGGTCACGCACCACGACATGACCGCGTTTTTGCAGTCCGTAGCGGACTCGCTGGGGGAGGAGTCGCGTTATGTCCATTTCGGGCTCACGACCAGCGACGTCTGGGACACGGCCACGGCCCTGCAGCTGCGGGCCGCGAGCGACCTGCTCATCGCAGGCGTCGAGCAGCTGACGACCGCGCTCGAGAACCTCGCGCGAGAGCACCGCGACACGCTCTGTCCGGGGCGGACGCACGGGGTCCATGCCGAGCCGACCACGTTCGGACTGAAGGTGGCGGTGTGGGTCGCGGAGATGCGGCGCAACTGCGAGCGTCTCCTGGCCGCCCGCGAGACGATCGCGGTAGGCGCGATCAGCGGGGCCGTGGGCACGCACGCGTCCATTCCGCCCGAGATCGAGGAGGCGACCTGCACGACGCTCGGACTTGGCGTCGAGCATGCTTCGACGCAGGTCATCCAGCGCGACCGGCACGCGCAGTTCGTGGGCGCGCTCGCACTCACGGGCGCGTCGCTGGAGAAGTTCGCGACGGAGATCCGGGGGTTGCAGCGCACGGAGGTGCTGGAGGCGGAGGAGCCGTTTGCGGCGGGCCAGACGGGGTCGAGCGCGATGCCGCACAAGCGCAACCCGGAAAAGTGCGAGCGCATCACGGGGCTGGCGCGGGTGCTGCGGGGTTACGCGAACACGGCAATGGAGAATGTCGCGCTCTGGCACGAGCGGGACATCAGCCACTCCTCGACCGAGCGCATCGTCTTCCCCGACGCGTGCCTGGTGCTGGACTACATGCTCGCGCTGTTCACGGACATCGCCGAGGAACTGGTGGTGTACCCGGAGCGCATGCGCGAGAACCTCGACGCCTCGTACGGGCTCGTGTTCTCGCAGCGCGTGCTGCTGGAGCTGATCGAGACGGGCCTGAGCCGGCAGGATGCGTACGGAATCGTGAAGCGCAACGCGATGGTCGCGTGGCAGGAGCGCAAGCCGTTCCTGTCGCTGCTGCTGGCGGACGAGGATGTGTGCTTGCGCATCGACGAGGAGCGGCTGCGGTCCCTGTTCGACTACGGCTACTACCTGCGCAACGCCGGCTCGACGTTCGAGCGGCTCGGCCTGACGTGACC
>VXRS01000017.1:0-4537 GCA_009838385.1 Dehalococcoidia bacterium
CATCACGGCCACAGCCATGGCCCCGGCGGCCACTCGCACGGGCATCCCCATCCCCACTAGGACAGCCGGCGCACGCTACTTGTAAGGACGGGCGCAATGGTATATGGTTGTCCATATGAAGAAGACGACCATCAACATTGACGACGCCCTCATGGCCCGGCTGAAGGAAGAGGCCGCCCGGCGCAAGACAACTATGGGCGCGCTTGTGGATGCTGGCATCCGGCGAATCCTCGCGGAAGGCGAGGCGCCCCCGCCGGTAGGCGAGCTACCGCCGCTGCCCATCTACGACATGGGTGAACCCCTTGTGGACGTGGCCGACCGTGATGCCCTCTATGAAGTGCTCGACCGAGAACGGGATGAGCGTCTCTATGGGGCCCGGCAGAACATCACCGGGAGCAACGTTCTCCGCAGTCCCGCTGCGAGGGCCGCAGCCGAGGATGTGGCGCCCTACGATGCAGATGGAGAGGCACGCGAGCGGACGGGCCACGCCTAGGTGTTGGCGGTCGATACCAATGTGCTGCTGTACGCCGCAAACGCTCGCTCCGAGCACCGGGATGTCTGCCGGGGAAAGCTTGAAGGGTGGCGTCGAGACGCCACCCCCACGTTCCTGACCTGGAGCGTGGTATACGAGTTCCTACGGGCGAGTACTCATCCCGGTACGTTCCCCTCGCCGCTGCGAGCCGGCGAAGCCTGGGGCTTCATCCGTGGCCTTCTGGAGTCGCCCGGGTTCGAAGTATTGACTGCGACGAGGCGGCACCCCGCCGTACTTGCCCAGACACTCGCCGAGGTGCCTGATGTACAGGGAAACTTCGCCCACGATGTCCACATCGCGACGGTGCTCCGAGAACACGGCGTCAGCCAGATCTGCACGAACGACCGGGACTTCCACCGGTTCCCGTTCCTCACGGTCATCGACCCGCTGGAGTGACACGAAGAGGCCCGCCGATTGGCGGGGCCTCGCGCCTGTTTGCCAGAGCCGTCGGGCTAGATCTCCAGCATGGCCGCGACTTGCTCGCGGTGGAAGTCGGCGTCGCCCCAGAAGAGCTCGGCGCGCTTCTGGCGGCGGAAGTAGAGCTGGATGATGTAGTCCTTGGTGAACCCGATCCCGCCGTGAATCTGCTGACCATGGGCGACCACGCGCCGGCTGGCCTCGCTGCACCACGCCTTCGCCATGGAAGTGTCCATGTGCTGGGACGGCTCGTTCTCGCTGGTGGCCCAGGCGGCCTTGTAGGTGATGAAGCGCATGCCGTCGACATCGGTGACCATGTCGGCGGCCTTGTGCTGGATCGCCTGGAAGGAGCCGATGGGGCGCCCGAACTGGACGCGCTCCTTGGCGTAGTTGACCGCGATCTCGAAGTCCTTCTGGGCAAGGCCGACGAGGTAGGCGTTCTCAAGGTTCACGGCGATGTTGCGGCCGCGCATGCTCGTCTCGCTATCGACGGGCATGACGTCCTCGGCGCTCACGCTGACGTTGTTCAGGACGACCTCGGCCTGCTTGTCGCTGGCGATGGTCTTGAGGAGGTTGACCTCCACGCCTGCCTGGTCGCGGGCGATGATGAAGTTCGCGAGCCTGCCGTCGGGCGTGTTGCCGATGACGTGCAGGTAGTCGGCCACGTTCGCATCCGGGACGAAGAGCTTGGTGCCGTTGAGCACGAAGCCGTCGCCGTCGGCAGCGGCGGTGAGGGTGTAGCCGCCGCGATCCCAGCGGCCCGTCTCCTCGGTGACAGCGTAGGTGTGGATGGCCGTGCCGCTGGCGATGCCGGGCAGGTACTTCGCCTTCTGCGCATCGCTGCCGGCGATGACGAGCCAGGCGGCGCAGGTGGCGTTGGGGATGAAGGGTCCGGGAACGAGGGCGCGGCCGAACTCCTCGACGAGGACGCAGAGGTCGAGGTAAGAGAAGCCGGAACCGCCGTGCTCCTCGGGGACCATGAGGCCCTGCCAGCCGAGCTCGGCCATCTTCTTCCAGAGGTCCGGGCTGTAGCCGGCCTCGTCTTCTTCCATGGCCCGCACGTGCTCTTCGGGGCACTCGTTCTCGAGGAAGTCGCGCGCCGAGTCGCGGATCAGGGTCTGCTCTTCACTGAGGCTCAGATCCATCGTTTTCCGTCCTTCATCAGGGCCGCGAAAACAGGCGCACGTAAACGCGCCCCCTTCGCGGGGGTTAGCCGCGCGAGTCTAGCACGCGCCTTCGTGAGCGTCAGGCGAGCTCTACCCAGGAGTCGAAATAGCGCTCCTGGAAGTCGACGGCGGCGAGGATTCCGGGCTCGTCCCATGCCCCGGTCTCGTGAAGCACGGCCACGAGCTTGTCCTCGACATCGTCGCGGCGCCGGACGATGGCGATGACCGTTGCCTCGCAGCGGTTGAGGGGCTCGTCGGCGTCGAGCACGTAGACGTCGATGGGGTGGCCGTCGGGGGCGAGTGTTCCCGGCACGAAGCCGTAGTTGACGGGATAGACCACGTCGTCCTCCCTCGGGTGGATGCTGCCGAGGGGGCGGTCGATCTCGACGGACACGCGCCGGCCGAGCCAGTCGGCGAGGTGAAGGTTGGGGTCCATGGGAGCCGCTAGCGGTTGCGCTGGACGAAGCGGCCGATGCGCTCGAGGGCACGCTCGATCTGCTCGTAGCCACTGGCGTAGCAGGCGCGTACGAAGCCCTCGCCACAGGCGCCGAAGGCGGAGCCGGGGACGACGGCGACCCGCTCCTCGGCGAGGAGGCGCTCGCTGAAGGTGGTGCTGTCCAGGCCCGTGGGGCGGATGTCGGGGAAGGCGTAGAAGGCGCCGCGGGGGCGGAAGGCGGGGAGGCCGACGGCGTGGAGGCCATCAACCATGAGGCGGCGGCGGCGGTCGTACTCGGCCAGCATCTCCTGGACGAAGCTCTCGCCGTGTTGGAGGGCGGCAAGAGCGGCGTACTGGGCGGCGGTGGGGGCCGACATCATGACGTACTGGTGGACCTTCATCGCGGCTTCGGCGAGGGCGGCGGGGGCGGCCAGCCAGCCGATGCGCCAGCCGGTCATGGCGTAGGTCTTGCTGAAACCGCCGATGAGGATGGTGCGGTCCCGCATGCCCTCGATGGAGGAGAAGCAGGTGTGCTCGCCCTCGTACGTGAGGCGCGCGTAGAGCTCGTCGCTGATGACGGCGAGGTCGTTGGCGGCGGCCACCTCGGCGACGGCTTCGAGACTGGCGCGGTCCATGGTTGCGCCCGTGGGGTTGGCGGGGTAGCCGAAGAGAAGGGCCTTCGTCTGCTCGGTTACGCGTTCGGAGACATCGCCGGCGAGGAGGCGAAACTCGTGCTCGGCGGTGGTGGGGACCGGCCGGAAGCGGCCCTTCGCCATGATGACGGCGGGCTCGTAGGCGACGTAGCTGGGGTCGGGGCAGAGCACCTCGTCGCCGTCGTCGATGAGGGAGCGGAGGGCGATATCGAAGGCCTCGCTGGAGCCGCTGGTGACGACGATCTCGGTGGCGGGGTCGTAGGAGACGCCGTAGAGGCTCTCGATCTCCTCGCTGAGGGCCTCGCGCAGCTCCAACAGGCCGTAGTTCGAGGTGTAATGGGTCTCGCCCTTCTCGATGCTCTCGAGGGCGGCGCGGCGGATGGGCTCTGGCGTTACATAATCCGGTTCGCCGACCCCGAGGGAGATGACGTCGTCGATGGTGCTGAGGAGGTCGAAGAACTTGCGGATGCCGCTGGCGGGCACGGAGGCGAGGCTCCGCGAGATGAAGCGTTCGGCTCCGGGGGAATCGTTCTCCACGGCCCCGTTCCTTCCGCCCCCCGCCGGTGGCGGATACGAAAGAGCCGCCCCGCGGGCGGCTTCGTGTCCTGTGCGTCGTTGAACCGCTCGCATGCTACCTGCGCGCTTGCGCTGCCGCCGCAGCGGCAGTGGGGAGACACGTCGCGTTCAACTGGCGGTCCACGATTCGGACTCTGGGCATGGGGGCCATTACGGTCAAGGGTTGGGGAGGGGCCGCGACCTAGAGCGGGGCAAGCCTGTTGGCCTCGCCAAGGGCTCTCTCAAAGGCGTGGCCGATCTGCAGGATCGTGCCCTCGGCGCCCACGTCGCCGATGATCTGGAGACCGACCGGCAGGCCCTCGCTGAGGCCACAGGGGAGGCTGAGGGCGGGGAGCCCGGCGACGGCGCTGGGGAGCGTGTAGATGTCGTTCAGGTACATCGCGTAGGGGTCGTCGAGCTTGTCGCCGACGGGGAAGGCGACGCCGGGGGTGGTGGGGGTCACGAGGGCGTCGTAGCGGGTGAAGGCGTCGCGGAACTCGTTGGTGATGAGGGTCCGGACCTTCTGCGCCTTCAGGTAGAACTGGTCGTAGTAGCCGGCGCTGAGGGCGTAGACGCCGAGCATGATGCGGCGCTTCACTTCGTCGCCAAAACCCTGCTCGCGGGTGTGCTCCATGTTCTCCCACATGCTGCCGCCGCGCTCGCTAAGGCCGTACTTGACGCCGTCGTAGCGGGCCAGGTTGGAGCTCGCCTCGCTGGGGGCGATGAGGTAGTAGACGGCGAGGGCGTGCTCGGTCATGGGGAGGGAGAGGTCCGTGTC
>VXRS01000017.1:4637-8371 GCA_009838385.1 Dehalococcoidia bacterium
TCCTGGGCCTCGTGCGCCGTCAGCTCCCAGAGCTCGCTCATTCGAGGACGGCGCGCACGCGAATCAGGCCGTCTTCGACCTCGGGCGCGTTGCTGAGCGCATCGTCACGCGCCAGCGAAGGCGCGACGGAGTCGGTGCGCATGACGTTCTGAAGAGGCAAGGGGTGGGCGGTCGGCTCGACATCGCCGGTATCGACGGCGGCCAGCGCCTCGAAGTGTTCGAGGATGTCGGAGAGCTGAACCGTGAGGCGGTCAATCTCGGCGTCGCTCAGGCCGAGGCGGGCGAGGCGGCCGATGTGGAGCACCTGGTCGCGGGAGATGGGCATGGCGCGATCGTACACACGGTCTCCCGCACGTGCCCGCAAGGGGCCGTTTTGCTAGGCTCGATGGTGATGCGGCACCCCGCCCATCCCTCGCACTTGAACCCGTCCACTGCCCTGGCCGACTGCGCTCCCGACGATGTCTAGCCGCGTCGTCATCCGCCGCCGTCTGCGAGCGCGCCGGGCCCGGCAGAAGCGGGGCGGGCTCCCGATCTGGGCGATTCTCGTGCTGGTGGTGGGATTCATCGGCTCGGCCACGCTGGCGGCGGGGGCGGGGAGCGTCTTCGCGGTCTACCAGCACTACGCCCGGGACTACGTGCCGATCGAGGACCTGCTGATCGAGCGGCAGGTCGGAATCACGCGCATCTTCGACCGGACGGGCGAGGTCGAGCTGGGGGTGCTGACCAACCCCGCCCAGCAGCTCCTTCATCCCGTGGCGCTGGAAGACATCTCGCAGAGCATGATCGACGCCACCGTCTCGACGGAAGACAACGCCTTCTGGACGCATCCGGGGGTGAACTACCGCGGCCTGGCGCGCGCCGCGTGGGAAAACTACGTGGGCGGCGGAATCGGTACGGGGACGGGCGGTTCCTCGATCACGCAGCAGCTGATCAAGAACGTCTACATCTGCGGAAGCTTCACCGATCCCGATGACCCCTGCGTGGCCGAGCGCACGGTCGACCGGAAGCTGCGCGAGATCGCCTACGCGATCGAGCTGGAACAGGACTACACGAAGGTGCAGATCCTCACCTGGTACCTGAACCAGATCTCGTACGCGGACCGCTACGTAGGGGTGCAGGCGGCGGCGCAGGGGTACTTCCGCAAGGATGCGGCCGACCTGACCCTGGCGGAGTCGGCGATGCTGGCGGGCATTCCGCAGTTCCCGACGCTGTACCACCCCCGCCTGAACTGCCTGCGGGACGACGAGGACAACTGCGTTCTCGATTCGCTCGGGCGGATGACTGTGGGCGGCCCGGCGAAGGTCCGCCAGGAGGACGTCATCGACCTGATGGTGACCCACGGCTGGATCACGTTCTCGGAGGCTTCGGACGCGAAGGCGGAGACGCTGTACGTGTATCCCGCCGCGACGACCGCGGCCCAGGACGCCTCCGCGTTCATCGACAACCAGGTGGAGCCGCGGCTGGTGCGCATGTGCGAGGCCGGGCTCCTGCCGAAGCTGGAGAACGTCGACGACTGCCTCACGAGCGTGCACAGCGCCGGCTGGACGGTTCGCACAACGCTCGACTGGACGGCAACCCAGGATGCGCTGGCGATGGCGCGCGAGGCCATTGAGCGGGGGCTGGAGGCGGGGTGCGAGTGCCACAACGCGGCAGTCGTGACGATCGAGCCGGAGACGGGTGAGCTGCTGGTCTACGCGCCTAATCGCGACCCATCGGTCACGGCGGATCCGCGGGTGGCGGGCAATGTCGACCAACTCGTGGAGATCAACCAGCCGGGGTCGGCCTTCAAGCCGGCGGTGTACCTGGCCTGGTTCGAGTATGCGCAGAAGGCGCCGATGAGCATCCTCTGGGACACGAACCCGCTGGAGCTCGAGGGCGAGGAGGTTGAGATCATCAATCCCCGCACGGAGCCCCGCACGGAGGGGCTGATCTCGGCGCGGGCGGCACTGGGCGGCTCGCAGAACGTGGCCGCCTACCGGGCGGCGCAGGAGGCGGGCATCGAGAACGTGATCACCATGGCCAAGCTGCTGGGGATTACGACGATCGACCAGCAGTTCGACCCGACCTTCGTCTCGCACCTCGACATCTACTACGGCGCCTCGATCGCGACCGGGGGCGCCAACATCCGCGCCGTCGACATGGCCTACATGAACGCGACGATCGCCAACATGGGGGTGATGGTGGGGGTGCCCCACCACGCCACGACGGTCGCGCCCGACACGCTCAACAACACGGCCTTCGACGAGGGCGTCGATTACGAGAACGCGCTCCAGCAGAAGCTCGACTTCCAGCGCGGGCATCTGCGGCTGCCGGGGACGCGGCCGCTCGACCCGGTGGTGGTGCTGGAGGTGCGCGATATCAACAACCGGGTCATCTTCCAGCACCAGGGGCCGCAGCGGATTCGCACGGTCGATGCGGGGAGCGTCTGGCTGCTGCACAGCGTCATGTCGGACTGCACGGCACGCTTTGTCATCTGGAGCTGCGGCGAGAGCAACGAGGACATCCGGCTCGATACGTTCGTGAACGGCGAGAAGCTCCCGGCTGGGATCAAGACGGGGACGCAGCAGGGGCCGCTGGACGCCGACGACACGCTGGAGACGTGGATGAACGGCTACTCGCGGCACGCCGCCACGGCGGTGTGGGTCGGCAACGCCACGAACGAGCTCGTGATCGACGGACGGAGCGGCGAATACGCCTCGGCCCGGACGACGCTGTGGCTGTTCAAGAACTGGATGGGGGACTACCACAGCTACCTGCTGTCGGAGGACCGGATCGAGGCGGTGGCGGACTTCGAAGAGCTGCAGCCCGACAACGTCGAGCTCCAGGACTTCGTCACGCCGGCAACGGATCGCATTCTTGACGGAGGCTGCGACCAGGTGGTGGAGGCGTGGGTTCGCACGGATGTCGAATACGAGGAACCGTGCGAGCCGGCCGTGATCGACACGCGCAACGGACTTCTCGCCTCGAGCAAGACGCCGTTGCGCTACCGGGAGGTCCAGAACTTCGTGAAGCTCCCGGGGTGGGAGCCGGAACTCGCGATCAAGCTGGTGGAGGAGCCCCCTGAGGATCTCGACGTGTTCATTCCCCTGATGCCGGAGGAGGAAAGCACGGGACTGCGCGCCGTCGAGATCGCCTGGCCGCTCCCGAGCGATGACGTCGGGCAAGGGACCCAGGTGCTGGGCAGCGTGAACGTCGGGCGCCTGACGGAGTGGCTGCTGGAGATCGGACCGGGGGCCAATCCCGGGGAAGACGACTGGGTGGTGCTCGCCTCGGGCGAGGAGAACGTGTTGAGCGAGCTGCTGGGCACCATTGAGTTGGAGGAGTTCGCACCACGGGTCTACACCCTGCGGCTCACCGCTCGGCAGGGGCTGCTGGCGCCGCTGCGCTCCACAATCCAGGTAAACGTGAACGACGGGCCGCCGACGCCTCCCTTGAGGACGCTGCTCTCAAGCCCGACCTCGCCAAGCATCCCGTTCGACGAGGGACCGCCGGAGCCACGTGAGCCGGACGAGCTGCGAGAGCCCGACGAGCCCGAGGAGCAGTAGGGTCCTGAGGCGCTAGCGGAAGCGGGCGCCCACCTTCAGCCCGATCTCCGCGGCCCACTCGCCGGCGTTCACCTTGCGCGCGCCCTGGGGCTGCACGCGCTTCACATGCAGGACTCCCCCGTTGAGGCGCAGATCGATGCCATCCTCCTCGATGCGGAGGACGGCGCCGGGCATGCCGGGCTCGTCGCG
>VXRS01000296.1:0-3319 GCA_009838385.1 Dehalococcoidia bacterium
CGCCCCGGAGCCGCGCCGGGGAATCTCGCGGCGGGCGTTCCTGGGGCTGGCGGCGGGAGTCGCGGGTCTGGCGGCGGGAGGGGCGTTCTTGATTACGCGGGAGACAGAGGAAGAGGACACTGTCGTGCGTCCGCCGCGACCCGTCCCGGTTCCGCCAACACTCACGCCGGTGCCCCCAGCGCTCGCGGCGCTACAGCCGGCGACGGGCATCTTCAGGGAGCTGACCCTCGAGCCGGGGCAGCCGCTGACGGAGGAGCACGGCATCTTCTTCCTGCGGACACGGGGCGAGGGGGCGGGGAGCATGACGGGTTGGCAGGTCACCGAGCCCGGCAACGACCCGCCCGTCTACCAGGCGGGCGCGGGCAGGCGGTTCATCGCGACGACGAACGCGCTCCACGAGCGGACAACGGGGCGATCGTGGACGTGGCCGGAGGATCGCCTGCGGCTGCTCGGTTTCTCCGATTACGGAGCGCTCTTCGAGGTGGTGGAAGAGGAGCTGGGGCCGCACCTGATCAAGCGGGCGCGGTACGTGCTCACGAACGGACAACTGGAGGAACGGGCGGAGTTCGAGCTCACGGGGACCCTCCTCCCCTCCATTCCACCGTTCTTCGACCCCATCGGGCGGCGCGTGTTCCTGGCGCTCCAGCAGCCACAGGAGTACCCCTCGCTGTTCATGCTGGACGGGGCCACGGGATGGGTAACAAGCGTGTTCTCGCCCCAGCGGCAGTCGACCCTCCAGCGGATCCTGTTCCACGCGACAACGCCGGCGAGCGACGGGGAGTCGTTCCTGCTGCCGTTTTCCTACTGGCCCACGCGGCCTCCGCTCACGCTGGGGTACGGGATCTTCGCGACCTTTGTGGCGCGTCTCGGCTGGGAGGGCGATCATCAGGGGATGACACGCGTGCGGGTGGACCGCGCGTTTGTCTCCCCGGACGGGTCGCTGGCAGCAGGCGAACGCGTCCTGGCGGTCCCAGGGACCGATCCACCCCTGTTCGAGGAGACGAGTACGGTGCTGGTGATCGACGGAACGACGGGGCGGAACCTTTTCCGTATCCGGTCGGCCAGACTCAACTACGGCGATGAGCTCGGCGGCGCTCGCTGGCTCGCCGACTCATCGGGGCTGGTGATGCAGACGAAGATCGGGGGAAGAGTGGGGTACAGCCTTGTGAGCAGGGACGGATCGCGGCTGGAGCCGCTTCCCGAGCCGCCGGGGCCTTCGGGCGAGTGGTTCCAGCACCCGAACATGCGGGGCGCTGCGCCATCGCCCGACGACCCGTCGCTGATCGCGTTCGGGCGGACGGACGTGTACGACCGCGCATCCGGCCACTGGATGGGCATGAACCCAACGGAGGCGGCTCCGGCGCACGTTGGGCCGTGGGGCGGCGACGGGAGCAACGAGGTGGTGCTGGCCCTTCCGCACCAGCCCCACCGCATGCTCCCCCTGCTGGCGGACCTTGACGAGACCCGCATCGAGCACAACCTTCCCTCGGAAGGTGACGATGCGTAACGACCAACCGACCGGCCCTCGCCGCGCGTGGAGCTGGTTGAAGCGACGGCTGCCCTTCCTGCTGGTGACCGTGAGCCCGCTGGCGACGGTACCGCTGGCCGCCCTGCTGCTGTTCACGGCGGGCGGAGAGCACGGAGCCGAGGCGCTGGGCCTGCCGGAGAACGACCTCTGCAAGTTCGACGGGTTCATCGCCCAGAAGTGCTACTACTACTTCGACTTCTGGCGGACGTGGCTCCTGCTGGCGGCGCCGGGCGCCTTGAACCTGCTGGTCCTGCTCTGGTTCCTCAACCGTAACGGCTACGTGCGGGTGGCCGCGGTCGTGGCGCTCGCGCTGGCGCTGGTACGGACGCTGATCGTGCCGGTGGCCACCATCGCCCTCTCCCAGATTGCGGTCGTGAGCGACGGCGGCTGGTTCCTGCGGGTCGAGGTCGGAGCGACGGGGGTTGTGACCGACATCACCTCGCCCACGGAGGGGACGGCGATCCGGAGGATCCTCGTGGCGTCCTGGATAGGCGGCGCCATCTTCTGGGGGGTCACGGTGGTGGTGTGGCGGGCGTACGAGCCGCTGATGGCGCGCTACTGGCGCACCCTCGATCCGCCGGGAGGACCGCGCCTCGACGCACCGAAGCGCTGGACCGGCTTCCTGACGCGGCGCTAGCGGGCTCCGGGCCAGCACGAGGTGGACGGTGCAGCGGTGATCGGGGGCCTCCGGAGCCGGCTGGGGACGCGGTCCCCCTTCGAGTGGCTCCAGGTCACGCCGGCAGCGACCCTGCCGCTGAGCGCGCTGTTGATCTTCACCGTGGGCGGCACCCTCGATGCGCAGGCCCTCGGGCTGGTCGAGGTGGAGTGGACGCGGGAGAACCGCCAGCTCGACCGGACCCACTATTTCTACTTCGACTTCTGGGTCATCTGGGCGGTGCTGACCGTGCCGGGGATCGTGAACCTGCCCGTCGCCTGGTGGCTGCGGCACGAGCTGACCTACGTCCGGATTGCGGCGGGGCTGGCGCTGACGCTGGCCCTGATGCGCACGTTCGTCGTGCCGATGGCCTCTGTTCTCTGGCTGACGGGCGATCTGATGGGCGAGGACGGACTCATCCTCCGCATCCCTATCGGGGAGGCGGGCGCATCCTCGGCCCCCTCGCCGTCGTTCGCGACGCTGAGCATCCTGATGACGGCGTGGATGGGCGGGCTGGGGATGTGGGTGGTGACGCTCGTGATCTGGCAGGCGTACGAGCCGCTCATGTCGCGCTTCGTCCCGCACCTGGCGCCGCCCCGCGAACGATCCCAGGGCGAACCCGGGCGCTGGGGCGGCTTCTTCCAGAGGGGGTAGGGGACTGGTGATCGGTGGCCGGTGGTCGGTGGTTGGTTCTCCACCCCGCTAGACTGGCCCCATGGCAACGACGCCCTCTCGCATTGCTCCAGCAGACGCAGGCGCCTTCGGCGTGATCGGAAGGGCGTGGCGCCGGGTGGGGAGCTACTCGCCGCTGGCGTGGCTGGTGGTGACGCCGGTGGTGACAGCGCCCCTCACCGCCCTGCTTGTGTTCGGCTTCGCGCAGGAGATCAGCGCGAGGTCGCTGGGGCTGCCCGTCTGGCGAAACGAGATGATCCCGGCGTCGCTGCACTACTTCGATTTCTGGCTGACCGCGCTGCTGCTGATCGGGCCGGGGCTCGTGCTCAACCTGCTGGTCGTGTTGTGGTTCTTCCAGCGCAACGGGTACCTGCGCGTGGCGGCGGCGCTTGCCCTTGTGCTGGCATTGGTGCGAACCGTGGGCGTCCTGTTCCTGTTCTTCGCGATCGCGCAGTCCGACCTGA
>VXRS01000296.1:3419-8296 GCA_009838385.1 Dehalococcoidia bacterium
GTGCGAACCGTGGGCGTCCTGTTCCTGTTCTTCGCGATCGCGCAGTCCGACCTGATCATCCACGACGGGCAACTGCTGATGCGCATCGAGGTGGAGCGAACGGGGTTCCTGGCACTCGAGCCTCGAGCATCGACGCGGGAGGCGCTGGTTCGCCTGCCGCTGATGATGTGGTTGTTCGGCGCGTTCGCCTGGGGACCGAGCGTCCTGGCCTGGGGGCTGTTCAACCTCGGGATGGAACGACTCCTGCCCCACCTGAAGCCCCCGCAAGGGCGGCAGGCCGGGACGCCCCGAGGTTGGGGCGGCTTCTTCGAGCGGCGCCAGCGCTCCTCGGATGCGGCCTAGGCGGGCCATTCGCAGGGCTAGAATCCTGTCGTGCACGGCCAAGAAGCATCGGAACCGGCGGGAGCGCTGAGGAAGCTGCGTGGTGGGCTGGGCAGGCGGTCGCCGTTTCTGTGGCTCGTCCTGACGCCGCTCCTGACCGCACCCCTGAGCCTCGCACTGATCGACGGGTTCGCCGAGGAGTTGGACGCAGGCGCGCTGGGCCTTCCCACCACGAGGATGGAGGCGAACCTGCAGGCGACCCTCTACTACTACGACTTCTGGCCGACCTGGCTGCTGCTGACGATCGCGGGCCTGCCCAACCTGCTGGTAGCCCTGTGGTTCCTGCACCGCAGCGGCTACGTGCGGGTGGCGGCGGGGGCGGCGCTCGTGGTGGCGGTGCTTCGGACCTTCGTCGTGCTGTGGGTGTTCTTCGCCACCTCGCAGACGAATGTGATCTCCCACGACGGAGAGTTGCTGATGCGCGTCGCACTGGAGGCGAAGGGCTATCTCGCGAGCGTAGGCGACCACTCGCCCGGGTTCGCCAAGATGCGCATGCTGCTGACGTTGTGGCTCTACGGCGCCTACACGTGGGTGGCATCCCTGGCGCTCTGGCCTCTGTGGAACCTCGTGATGGACCGCTTCCTGCCACACCTCAAGCCGCCCCAGAAGCGGAAGCCCGGGGAACCGAGGGCCTGGGGGAGCTTCCTCGAGCGGCGCTAGCGGGTCGGGTCGAGCATGACCTTGATCACGCCGTCTTCGCGGTTGTCGAACATCTCGTAGCCGCGGGGACCATCGGACATGGGCAGGTGGTGGGTGAAGATGCGCTCGGGGTGGATCTTGCCCTCCTGCAGGAGGGGGACGAGCTCGGGCCAGGCGTACTGCGGCGAGACGAGCCCCACCCGGTAGGTGAGGTCCTTCGAGAAAAGGGCCATGAGGTTGATGGTCATCTCGGGGTCCGTGGTGGCGCCCACCTGGGAGAGGGTGCCGCCGTGGGCGAGCACGCCGAAGGCGATGCGCACGGTCGCCTGGGGGCCGGCGGCCTCGATGACGTGCTGGCAGCCCTTGCCGCCGGTCTGGTCGAGTACGGCCTCGACGGGGTCGACCTGGCTGGCGTCGATGGGGATGGCCCCGAGGCGTTCGGCCTCCTCAAGGCGGTAAGGCACCTGGTCGATGGCGAACACCTTGGAGGGGCCGAAGAGGAAGGATGTCTCGAGAGCCATCTGGCCGACGGGGCCGGCGCCGACGACGGCGACGGTGCCGCCGGGCTGGATATCGGCGCCGCGGACGCCCTTGTAGCCGGTGGGGAGGATGTCGGTGAGGAGGACGGCCTGCTCGTCGGTGACGCCGTCGGGGATCTGGAGGAGGGAGGAGTCGGCGGCGGGGACGGCGATGGCTTCGGCCTGGCCGAGGTTGAGGACGCGGGTCTCGCTGTTGGCGCAGCGCGCGGTGATAAGGCTCTGGCATTGCTCGCAGCGACCGCAGCCGACGACGGCGGAAACAGCGACATGGTCGCCGGGGCGGATGCGTCGCACCTCGGGGCCGACCTCGACGACCTCGCCGATGGCCTCGTGGCCCATGGTGTTGCCGATGCGCTCCTCGTTGACGGGTCCGTGGTAGCCGTGGAGGTCGGATCCGCAGATGGCGAAGTTGGTGGTGCGGACGAGGGCGCCGTCGGGGGCGGGAACCTGGGCGTCCGGCACGTTCTCGAGCTCGACGCGCTTGTGGCCGCGGTAGACGAGGGCTCGCATGGCAGTCCTCCCGGCGCCGTCGGGGCGCGGAACGGTGTCGCGCAACCTTACCCCTTTGGGCGGGGCCTGGGAGCACTCGTGAACGGCGATCGGAAGGCCGCTCGTGTATCCTGCCCCGCGCCCCCAAGAGGCCACAGATGGCGGCGAACGCGGGGCCAAGAGGAGACAAAGGCGTGACAGACGAACTGACCTTCGGATGGGTATCCCCTGTGATCGGCCTGCCGGACAGCAACAACGAGCCGATCGTGATGTACCAGGAGCGGAACATCCTGCCGACGGCGTTCCAGCACTTCGACTGCGTGTGGCTGGCGGACCACTTCTACGGGTTCGCGAACGAGAACGACCCGTTCCTGGAGTCGTGGACGACGATGACGTGGCTGGCGGCGAAGTTCCCCACAGTGAAGCTGTGCCACCACGTGATGGGGCAGGGTTACCGCAACCCGGCGTTGACGGCGAAGATGGCGTCGACCCTGCAAGCACTCTCGGGCGGGCGCTTCATCCTCGGCATCGGGGCGGGCTGGCGCGGGGAGGAGTTCGAGCGCTACGGGTACGAGTTCCCCTCGACGGCGACGCGCATCCGGCAGCTGGAGGAGACGATCCAGATCTGCCGGCTGATGTGGACGGAGGAATCGCCGAGCTTCGAGGGGCGCTACTACACGATCAAGGACGCGAAGGCGCCGCCGCGGCCGGACCCGATGATCCCGATCATGGTGGGGGCGCAGGGCGAGCAGCTCTCGCTGCCGATGGTGGGACGCCAGGCCGACGGGTGGAACACGTTCTGGTGGCCGACGGATGAGTGGGAGGAGAACTGGACGCGGAAGCGCGACATCGTGCTCAAGTCGGCCGAAGAGGCGGGGCGCGACCCCTCCGACATCACGATTAGCGTGACCCGCGAGGTGGGGCTGCCGAACAACAGCCAGGAGTCGGAGGCGTGGCGCGAGGTGCTCGAGCGCTTCCGCGAGCTGGGCGTGCGCCACTTCACCTGCGACTTCGGGCACCCGACCTCGACGGAGCCAGTACTCCGCTTCGTGGAAGAGGTGATGAACCCGATGCGGGAGGCGTAGTGGTCGGTGATCGGTGGTCGGTGGTCGGTGAGACGACCGCTAGTGACTAGTCACCAATCACCAGTCACTAGCCCCCCGTCTTGCTGAAGCGGCGCATGTCCGGTGGGCCGGCCATGTAGTCGCCAAGGCTGGGGCCGCCGCGGCTGCCGGCGTTGGCGAGGTGGGCGTTCAGGTCCTCGTCGCTCTCCCATTCTTCGACCATGGCGAAGATGGTCGGGTCCTCGTTGTCCTGCCAGAGCTCGTAGCGGATGCAGCCCTTCTCCTGCTGGCTGGGGGCGACGACGAACTCGTTCGCGACACGGGCGAACTCATCGGTCTTATCGGCCTGGATGGTGAAGCGGGCAACGACTCCGACGGTGGGCATGGGTGCTCTCCTGCGTGTGGTTTCAGCGGGCGCATCGTAGAGGACGGGGGCAGGGAAGCGCACCCGCCCGTTGCGGCATTGACGGGCGAGCGGGGCAATGCCACCATCGCGGCACGGAATATCCTGCAATCTCGAGCACGAGGGAGGGGACTGCATGGTCACCCAGAATCAAGAAATGCCGATGACGCCGCTGGAGCGGGTGGACGAGCCCGACATGGGTACGGGGCTCATCGACCCGACGCGCTACACCGACCCCGAGTTCGCAAAGCTCGAGTGGGAGCGGATGTGGACGAAGACCTGGAACATCGCCGGGCCGCTGTGCGACATCCCCGAGGTTGGGGACTACTTCACGCACACGCTGGGGCGGGAGTCGTTCATCTTCATCCGCACGGATGAGGACGAGATCAAGGGCTATTACAACATCTGCCCGCACCGCGGCAGCCGCCTTCGCCCGAGCGTGGGCGCGGGCCACGCGGAGCAGCTGCAGTGCCCCTTCCATCTCTGGACGTTCGACATCGAGGGCAAGCTGCACACGGTTCCCGACCGGCAGCACTTCGTGAACGGCATCCCCGAGGACAAGCAGCACCTGGCCGAGGTTCGGGTCGAGACCTGGGGCCCGTTCGTGTTCTTCAACATGGACGACGAGGCCGAATCGCTGACCGACTTCCTTGGCGTGATTCCCTCGCACCTCGACCCGTATCACTTCGAGGAATACCACCTGGTGCAGGACTACCAGCTGATCTGGGACTGCAACTGGAAGTTCGCGGTCGACCAGTTCGCGGAGATCTACCACCTGCCGGCGTTGCACCCGCAGCTGATCGAGTGGTGGGACACGGCGGGCACGCCGCTGGACGTGTACGACGGAGGCCGGCACAGCCGCCAGCTCATCCGCCAGGGGTACCCGGACGGGGGCGCCTGGACGGACGAGATGGCCCGCCGCCACGGCTACACGGACAAGGAGATGATTACCGACTCGCAGTGGCAGCAGCTCGCCGCGGTCGGGATCGAGCAGGACGAGTTCGAGGGCGGCGTGAACGACGTCCGCCCCGCGATCATCGAGGCGCGCCGCGAGCTGTACGAGGCGATGGGCGTTGATGTCTCGGCGCTCCACGGCGAGCAGCTGATCGACGACTACCACTACATGATCTTCCCGAACATCACGCTGAACATCGGAGGCACGTCGCTGACGTACTTCCGGGCGCGTCCGCATCCGACGAACCCGGACCAGTGCCTCTGGGACTACCAGACGTACGTGCGGCTGCCGGAAGGCACGCCGATCCCGCCGCGTCCGGCGACGGTCCGGGGGACAGCGCACGACGTCGAGGTGTTCGAGGCGCTGGGGCAGGACATGGCGCAGGCGCAGATCGTGCAGGAGTCGTA
>VXRS01000101.1 GCA_009838385.1 Dehalococcoidia bacterium
AGGTTCTGGAAGTCGAACCCGTGCCGCTCCCCCGTGATTCCATCCCCGCCGCCCGGTCTTGGCGGCAGCTCGATCTTGATCACATCCGCGCCCCAGTCCGCGAGCTGGCGCGCGCACGTCGGCCCCGCCCGCGCCCGCGTCAGGTCGAGTGCGCGAATCCCTTCGAGCGGCAGCCCGGATGTGCCCACGACGCCTCCGGCGCCGATCCTACGCGCGACCGGCCCCCTTGTGCCGCTGGACATCGCGCGAGCGATCCCGTCTGCTTGCGCCACCACCAACCGCAGGAGCAACCCTATGCGCCTCCCCACCCTCGACGAGCAAAGCCTCAACGCCGACCAGTCCGCGGTAGTCGATGCCATTCGCAGCGGCCCCCGCGGCCCCCGCGCCGGCGCCACCACGGGACCGTTCGGCGTCTGGCTCTACAGCCCGAACTTTGCGAACCCCGCTCAGGAGCTCGGCGCCCACTGCCGCTTCGGCGCCGCCCTCCCCCGAGATGTCTCCGAGTTCGCCATCATCCTCACGGCGAAGCGCTGGCGCGCCCAGTTCGAGTTCTGGGCGCACGCCCGCATTGCCATCGAAGAGGGCATCCCCGAGTCCGTCGTGGAAGCCGTCCGCACGGGCGCTCCGCTTCAGCTCGACCGTGCGGATCTCGCCCTCGTCCACCGCCTCGTGACCGAGTACTTCGAGACCAGCCGCGTGTCTGCCGGCACCTTCCAGGAAGCGCTCGATACCTTCGGCGAGACCGGCCTCGTCGACCTGGTCGGCACGGTCGGCTACTACGGCCTCGTCTCCGCCACGCTCAACGTGTTCGAGGTGGAGCTGCCCCCCGGTGTGGAGGAGCCCCTGGCGTAAGGCGCTCCCCTACAGCCGGTCGAGCGCCGCCCGCGCTCCGTGCAGCGCCTCGAGGTGGCCGGCAGTGTCGAGTCCCACGCCCAGCGTGCGCAGGCACAGGTGCGTGACTCCCGTATCGCGCCACGCCTCCACCTCTGCCAGCCACTCCGCCTCCGACTTCCCCACGATCTGCACCGCGCTCTCCGACCCCAGACCCGCCGGGTCGCGCCCCGCCGCCTCCGCCTCCGCTGAAACGGCCTCGCGCACAGCCCCGTAGGCATCCGGCGCCATCAGCGCGAACCACCCGTCCGAGAGCCGCCCGATCCGTCGCAGCACCGACGCACCCGGCTCCCGCGCCCCGCCGATCCAGATCGGGATCGGTTGCTGAACCGGCAGCGGGTTGATCCGCTCTCCGGCCAGTCGGTCCCAGCGCCCCTCGAACGTCACCGCCTCCTCCGTCCACAGCCGCCGCAGCACCTCAATCTGCTCGTCGCAGCGCCGCCCCCGCGTGTGGAAGTCCTGCCCGAACGCCGCGTAGTCCTCGGCGCGGGCACCCACGCCTACCCCGAACCGCAGCCGCCCGCCGCTCAGCTGGTCGATTTCGGCCGCCTGCTTCGCCACCACCACCGTCTGCCGCGTCGGCAGCACGATCACCGACGGCACCAGTTCGATCTTCTCCGTGTGCGCCGCCACCCAGGCCAGCAGCGTGAGTGGCTCGTGCACGTGGTCGACCCCCACCGCCGCCACCCGGTCGGGCACGCGCAAGTGCGTGAACCCGAGCTCCTCCGCCTCCCGCGCGAACTGCGCCATGCCGTCGTGGTCGTCCTGCAGGTCCCTCACGGGAATCGAAATGCCAATCCTCATGCTGTTTCCCCTTCGCCCGTTACCAGGCCGCCCCCTTTGGCGGGAACTCCGCTGGGGGCGTCTCGCTTTGTATAGACTCCCCTCCGGTGCGTAAAGCCATGCCCCTCCTCAAGGGCCTTGCGATCGTCCTGCTCGTTCTGGCTGAAGCCTTCTGGATCCTCGTCCTCTGCATAGCCGTGTTCGGGAATGGGGCCACCCTCTTCGACCTCAGGTGGTGGGCAGTCCTGCTCACCGTGGTCAGCATCTTCGTCTTCTGGTACCTCGTATTCGCCCTGATCCGGACCCTATGGCGCGGGTTCCGCCGTCCCGACTTCCTCCCGCACGGCGAGGGCAGCGATGCTCCTACAGATCAAAGTCGATCTCGAGATGCTGGAGGCCCCGCACCCCGCCCCGCCCAGGCGGCGGGAACGCGATCCCCTCGTTCGGCACGTCCGCCAGGCGCGGGTTCTTGAGCCGGTCCAGCAGGATGCGGGACGAGATCACCGACTCCTGACGGGCCAGCGCGTACCCCAGGCAGAAGTGCGTCTCCTGCCCGAACCCGAGGTGGCTCGCCACGCCGTCCTTCCAGTACCCCGTCCGCAGTTCCTTCCCGAAATACAGGTCGTCGCGGAAGATGTTGAAGGCTTCGGGGTCCTTGAAGATGCGCTCGTCGCGATTCCCCGAGCCGAGCCCCAGCCACGCCGTCGCCCCGACCGGCAGCACCCGCCCGTGGATCTCCACCTCGACCTTGGTCCGCCGCCGCTGCCAGTGATTCGACCCATCGAACCGCAGCATCTCCGTGAACACCCGGTCCATCAGCTCCGGGTCGTCGCGAACCGCCTCGTACTGCTCGTAGTTCCGCAGCAGGTTCCACCACATCGCGTCGATCGCCTTGTGCGTCGTGTCGCCTCCGCCGACCAGCAGCAGCGCCACGTACCCGCGCATCTGGTCCCGCGTCATCTTCGCGCCGTCCTTCTCCGCGTGGCAGAACACGGACAACAGGTCGTCGCGGGGCTCCGCGATGCGCTCGTCGAACAGCGGGTCCAGGTAGGCGAAGAGCTCGTCTCGCGCCGCCACCCCTCGGCGGAAGTGCGCCCGACCGTAGCCGTTCCCGGCGAAGAGCCGGTCGTAGACCGCCTCGAAGTAGTCGTTGTCCTCCTCCGGGAGCCCCAGCATCCCCGCGATCACCCGGATCGGGAAGCGCTCGCTGAACTGCGAGACCAGCTCCACCTGGCCCCCCGCCCTCAGCCCCGCCTTCTGGTCCGCCCGCGCCTTCTCCATGAAGTCGTCGATGATCTTCGTCGCGATCCGCTCGATCAGCGGCACCCGCCTCTCCAGCCGCTTCCCCACGAACTCCCCCGCCACGATGCCCCGCAGCCAGATGTAGTCCTGCCCCTCCCCCAGGTCGTTCAGCGTGAACCCCATCGTCGAGTCCGAGCCGAACTTGTGCTTTCCGTGCGGGTCGTAGGTCGCCCGCGTGAACCGCTCGTTGTCCTTGTAGATCGCCCAGATGTCCTCGTACCGCGAGATGATCCAGCGGTTCTGGAACTTGTCCTGATAGGCCGGCTCGTACTCGCGCAGCCGCTTGTAGATCGGGAACGGGTCGATCCGGAACTCGTCCGTGACGAACTCGCCCGGTTCGATCAGGCTCGGGTCGGCTGTGAGCTGTTGGCTACTGGCCATTGCGGGCTCCGCGCCGCATGGTACTCCAGCGCCCCGCCCCTCGGGCGGGGACTGACAGCCAGTAGCCAACAGCCGCGCGAAGCGCGCTAGCGTTCCTGGCGAATCAGCTCCGCGACCCGCTCCCCGATCATGATGCACGTCAGGTTCGTGTTCGCCCGCACGATTTCCGGCATGATCGAGGCGTCCACTACCCGCAGCCCCTCCACCCCGTGGACCCGGCACTGCGCGTCCACCACCGCCCCTGGATCGCTCGCCGGACCCATCTTCGCCGTCCCGACCGGGTGGAAGTTGTGCGACCCGTTCGCCCGCACGTAGGCGTCGAGCGCGTCGTTGTCCGCCAGCACCTCCGCCGAGGGCGTCTCCAGCCCCTCCGCGTACTGCGCGATCGCCGGATGCTCCCCCATCCGCTGCGAGAGCTGCAGCCCCTCCCGAAGCCGGCGCACGTCGGCATCTTCCTCGTCGGAAAAGAAGTTCAGCTCGATCCCCGGTTGTGCGCGGTAATCGGCGCTCTCGAAGTGCAGCTGCCCGCGCGACTTCGGCCGTTGCAAGATCACCAGCAGGGCAAAGTTCCCTTCCCGCCCCGGGAAGTGGTTCACCATGTAGATCTGCATGTCGTTCGTCTCGCCGCCACTTGCGGTGTAGCGCAGCATCGTCTGCACGGGCGGGTCCGGTATCACGGACACCCCCGGCTTCGACCGCCATACCACCGAGCAGAGGGGGTGGTCGATCAGGTTGCGGCCTACCCCCGGCAGCTCCCGCACCAGCGTCGCCCCTACCGCCTCCACATCCTCCCGCGCCCCGATCCCCGACCGCACCAGGATCGGCGGCGACATGATCGCCCCCGCCGACAGCACGACGTTTCGCCCGCGAACAGTCTGCATCTCGCCGTCCGAGTCGACCTCTACCCCTGTTACCCGCCCGTCCTCCGTCAGGACCCGGTTCACGAGACAGCCGCCCCGGATCGTCAGGTTCAGCCGGTGCCGGATGGGCTCCAGGTACGCCATCGCCGTCGAGATGCGCGTGTCGGCGTTGCGGTTCTGCGCCATCGGGCTGATGCCCGTCGCTTCGGGGTCGTTGAAGTCTTCCGCGTAGGGGAAGCCGAACTCCTGGCAGACCTCGATGAACGCCTGCCCCGGCCGCCGCATCTCGTCCGGGCGCCAGCGCACGATCGGCAGCGGTCCGCTCTTCCCGTGGAAGTCCCCGGATGCGTCCAGGTCGTTCTCGAGCCTCCGGAAGAAGGGCAGGCAGTCTTCCCACGACCACCCTTCGTTCCCCAGCGCCGCCCACTCGTCGAAGTCCTCCGGCGTGCCCCGGATCGCGAGCGTGCCGTTCACCGCCGACGAGCCGCCCATCACTCG
The DNA here is from genome assembly GCA_009838385.1 of Dehalococcoidia bacterium. Next base: position 4,716 of record VXRS01000101.1, read on the forward strand.
CCCGCGCGGGTAGTAGACCTCCCGGTCCGGAGTCGCGTTCGCCGTGAATCCCCAGTCGTGATCGACCACCGACACGCGGTGCGCGTAGCGCAGGTCGTGCGGAGTTGCGTCGGTCGTGGTGTAGTCCGGTCCCGCCTCCAGCAGCAGCACCGACCGGTCCGCGTCTTCGCTCAGGCGCGCCGCCAATGCCGCCCCCGACGACCCCGCCCCAACCACGATGTAGTCGTAGACCGTGCTCACGGCGCGCAAGCATACCGGCCTCCTCGACCTCATTGACAAGGGCGAGGACGCCGCTGACCATTCCGCCCACCAGCCCCCCGAACCCGAGAGAGGTGCCTCAATGGCCGACCGAATCGAAGGCGTGACCGTCGACGAGAACGTGATGATCCCGATGCGCGACGGCGTCAGCCTCCAGGCCGATGTCTACCGCCCCTCCGGCCCCGGCAAGTTCCCTACCCTCGTCTCCCGCACTCCCTACGGCCGCACCGCCCTCGGCCCCCTCGTCATGGCCGACTTCTGGACCGCCCAAGGCTACGCCGTCGTCACCCAGGACACCCGCGCACGCTTCGGCTCCGAGGGCGACGTGTACGAACCCCACGTCAACGAAGCGCTCGACGGCTACGACACCATCGAGTGGGCTGCCGCCCAGCCATGGTCGACCGGCTCCGTCGGCACCTACGGCCAGTCCTACCTGGCCGCCGTCCAGTACATGGTCGCGGGCGAGTCCCCGCCCTCGCTGAAGGCGCAGATGCCTGTCTCCGGTTCCACCGACTTCAAGCAGAGCTGGATCTATCACAGCGGCGGCGCCTTCGAGCACGGTTGGATGGCCGCCTACGCCACCTCCAAGGCGCGCGACACCGCCCGCCGCCTCGGCCTCGACCCCGACCTCCCCGAGCTCGAGTCCGAGCTCGCCCCGGCCGACGGCTTCCGCCCCCTCCTCGAGCACTCCGCCCGCGAGATGCCCATGACCGCCTGGGCCGACCGCCTCTCCACGATCGCGCCCTACTTCGCCGACTACCTCGCCAACCCCGACGACGGCCCCCACTGGTGGAACATCAACCTTCGCCGTCGCTTCCACGAGGTCAACCAGCCGATGTACCACGTCGGCTCCTGGTACGACATCTTCGAGGAGGGCGCCCTCGAGGGGTACAGCGGCATCACCGCCCGTGGTGGCGAGCACGCCCGCCCCAACCAGAAGCTGTTGATGGGCCCCTGGGGCCATATCGGCTACACGGTCCCCACCACCGGTGGCTGCGGCGATCTCGACTTCGGCCCGAACGCCGCCATCGAGCTCAAGGAGGAGCAGCTCCGCTGGTTCGATTACTGGCTCAAGGGCGAGGACACCGGGATCATGGACGACCCTCCCGTTCGCATCTTCGTCATGGGCGACAACGTCTGGCGCGAGGAGAACGAGTGGCCCCTCGCCCGCACCGTCTACACGCCCTGGTACCTGCACAGCGACGGCGGCGCCAACACCCTCAATGGCGATGGCGCCCTCAGCCCTGACGCCCCCGGCAACGAGCGCCCCGACACCTTCGTGTACGACCCCGACGACCCCGTCCCCACGCTCGGCGGCAACAACCTCATCACGCCCCCCGGCGTCTTCGACCAGACTCCCGCCGAGCAGCGCGGCGATGTCCTCTGCTACACCAGCGAGCCCCTCGCGAAGGAGCTTGAGGTCACCGGCCCCATCTCCGTCACCCTCTGGGCCACGAGCAGCGCTATCGACACCGACTTCACCGCCAAGCTCTGCGACGTGCGCCCCGACGGCTACGTCCAGAACCTCCAGGACGGCATCATCCGCGCTCGCTACCGCAACTCCCTGTTGGAACAGGAGATGATGACCCCCGGCCAGTCCTACGAGTTCACCATCGACCTCTGGGCCACGAGCCACGTCTTCAAGCCCGGCCACCGCATCCGCCTCGACATCAGCTCCTCGAACTTTCCCCACTTCGACCGCAACCCCAACACCGGCAACCCCATCCACACCGAGACGGAGCTGGTCCCTGCCCGGCAGACCGTCTTCCACGACGTCAACCGCCCCTCCTGCATCACCCTCCCCGTCATCCCGCGCTGACGTGCGGAAGCTCTTGGCCATTGGCTATTGGCGTTTCAACCGCTCCGGAGGGGGCGAGGCGGGGACTAGCCACTAGTCACTAGCCACCAGCCACCAGATGCACGAAAAAGCGCTCCACCCGAGAGTGGAGCGCTTTCCGCTGGAGGTAGTTTCCCGGAGCCGGCGCGCCTCGGTTGCCCTTGGCCCACCTTCCCGTCCGTCTCCCCCGAAGGGGCTCCGTCCGGTCTCCGCTCACCCCGCCTCCAACGCAAATGAGGTTACCCGCGCGGAATTTGGCCTGTAAACCCTCTCCGCGCGTTCCTTGACGAACCCTTCATCTACGCCCGCGCGTTATAGGGATTCTCGCCCTCAGGACGCCTGGATCGGCCTTCGAAGCCACGAAAAAGCGCCCCACCCGAAGGTGGAGCGCTCCCTCTTGCCGGCAGTAGGGCGCGCTAGCCGCGCCTGACCTCCGCGTACTGCGCCGGAATCTCCTCGCCGAGCCACGACTTGCCCATGATTCCGTAGTGGCGCCAGCTCACGCCTCCGTGCGCCGCCGCCTGGTGGGCGTCGCGCAGCTTCCGCTCGAGCGGATGCTCCATGCGGCTCGCCGTCGTCCCGGCCGTGTTGTGGATCACGTCGACCACGTGGCGGCAGGCCTGCGCCGCGTGCGTCGAGGCCAGCAGGCCCAGCCGCAGCAGGTCCCATTCCGGCACCGAGCGACCGCCGTCCAGCGGCCCCAGGTTCGCCTCGATGTCCTCCTGCGATTCCATCACGAAGGCCCGTGCTGCCCGCAGCGTCGCCTCCATCTCGCCCAGCCGGATATACGCCTCCGGCTGGTCCTTCAGCTGTGAGCCCGACATCCACGGTGTCTTCACCATCGCCAGGTCCACGAACGTGTCGACCGCGCCCCGCGCGATGCCCAGCGCCACGGCCGCCTTGTTGTAGGGAACCTGCGACGGATTGCGGTACGTGGGGTTCTCCCAGTGCTCCGTCGAGTCGAGCGCGTTCTGGGGCAGCATGTGCTTCGGCGGCACGTACTGGTTGACGATGCGAACGTCGTGGCTACCGGAGCCGCGCAGGCCCGCCATGTTCCACGTGTCCACCGGCACGAACTCGCCCTTTGGCACCATGAACGATGCGTCCGCCATCTCGCCCGTGTCCTCGTCCACCACCTCGGCGGCGGGATTCAGGACCAGGTTCCAGGTGGCGTTGAAGCAACCGCTCGCGAACGCGCCCTGGTAGGTGGTGCGCCAGCCCTCGCCCTCGCGCTTCGCCGTCCGCCCGGGGAACTCGCCGTTGGGCGTCCCAAGGCCCGAGCAGACCAGGAAGTACCAGTCGTCGCAGATCTCGTGCGCGAAGGCCGGGTCCATCTGCCGCAGCACGAGCGCGTTGATCTCCGAGTTGATCTGCACGCACCACCCGATCGAGCCATCGATCGCGCACGTTTCCTCGATCGCCTCGATCTGGCCCCGCGCCGTCATGTCCTCGCCGCCGAGCTCCTTCGGCA
>VXRS01000018.1:0-5380 GCA_009838385.1 Dehalococcoidia bacterium
CAGGAGGCACCCATGATCGTTATCGCCGGAAGCATCGACCTCGACCCCGCTCTGCGCGACCAGGCCCTCGCCACCGCCGGCGCCTACATCGACGCCGCCCTTGAGGAGCCCGGCTGCCGCAACTACGAGTGGACTGCCGACCCCCGCGTCGCCGAGCGCATCTGGGTCTACGAGCTCTGGGACGACGAAGCCTCCCTACGCTTCCACTTCGAGAACGCCCCCTATCGCGACATGGGCGCCCACCTCGGCCGGCACGGCATCACCGGCTCCCAGATCAGCAAGTTCCGCGTCGATCTGGAGGAGCCCGTCTACGACGACACGGGTACGCCCCGGGCGGACTTCTTTACCGCCAGCGACTGACGCTCTTCGCTATCCCTGCGGCGGCCTTCGCCGGCCGCCGAGGCCGATCGTCGCCAGGCCCAGCGCCAGCCCCGCCGGCGCGATCGCCAGCGCGGCGGGAATCGGCGCATGTCCCGCGGCTCCGCTCATGACGTCTCCCATGCTTGGGCCGCTCTCGTCCGACTCGTCGCCGTGGGAGTGGTCGTGAGAGTCGTGCCCCGCGGCGCCCACGTTGTAATTCGCGTCGATGTGCTGCCAGACCCCGATGGCCGAGCTCGCGATGGCCAGCACCGCTACCGTTCGCGCCAGCCACGCCATCGCCCCCGTTGGGCGAACCATCAGGGCTGCCGTGGCTACGACCACGATGCCCAGCGTTATCCACGGCGCCAGTTGCCAGGGACCGTGCCAGTGGCGTTCGTAGGCCAGTGCCAGTCCGCTGCCGACCACGCCCAGCGCGACCAGCAGAATCAATCCGACCCGCAGGCCTCCCGCTGCTCCCTCGCCTCTGAACATGCGCCGGAAATGATATGGCATCTCGATAGCGATGGCGGCCGAAGACGTGGCTCAGGGCTGCCCTGTCTCGCCTGCATCCCTACGAGATCAGGATGATGCCGGCCACGGCGACTGCCACCCCCACAACCAGCCAGAGGGTCAGCCGCTCGCCCAGGAAGATGGCCCCCAGCGGCACGGCGAAGAGCGGGGAGATCGCGCTTGCCACGGCGGCCCGCCCCACGCCCGCCTCCTGCACCGCGTAGATCCACAGCAGGCTCCCCAGCCCCGTGCCCGCCACCCCCGCGAGGAAGAGCGCGCCGTGGTCCCAGCGCGAGATCTGCCACCGCCGGACGCTAGACCGCGGCATCGCCCCCGCCACGAACCCCACCACCAGGGCGCTCGCCGGCAGGCGCAGCGCCGTCACCGCAACCGCGTTCTGGCCCTCCACCGCATCCCCCAGCCAGACAGTCGCGATCGCCCAGATGAGCGCGGTGATCCCCACCAAAGCCAGTCCTTGCTTGAGATTCCCGCTGCCTGCCGGTGCCGTCTCGGGCGCTCCCCTCCGGCGTCCCCGCAGGGCCACCAGGTAAACGCCCACCAGCACCAGCAGCGAGCCGATGACCTCAGCCAGGGTGATTGCGTCACCCAGGAACACGATCCCGAGCGCGTACGTCAGGAAGACGAAGAGCCCGAGGCTGATCGTGAAGGCGCGCGTCAGCCCGAGGGCGTTCAGCGAGAAGACGTAGAGCGTGTCCCCCAGCGAATGGCCGACGAGCGCGGACCCGATCACCGCCACCGCCACTGCCACGGTCATCGCATCGAAGCCGCCCGACATGATCACGAACGGCAAGACGATCAACAGCGCCAGGGCGCCCCACGCCCCTCGCACCGCGCTCACCGACACCGCATCGACGCGTGTCGACGACGAGGCCATGAGCGTGCTCGCAACCGCCCAGATGGCGGCCGAGCCGATTCCTGCCAGGACGCCGGGGTTCACCGGTCAGCGTGGAGCCGCGCGCGGCTGGGCATGGCGGCTCTCCCTCTCGACGCGGGGCTGCGCGCCTCCGCTCGTCCCGGCAGGATAGCGCCTCGCCCCGACATGGAGCGCAAGCGCTCGCCCCACCCGCTACACTCCCGCCCATGCAAGCAGGAATCATTACCGGCAAAGAGATCATCGAGCTCCTCGAGTTCACCGAGCCTACCCCTGCGGAGAACGAGGCCGTCGTTCGCATCAGCTACTGTGGAATCTGCGGCACCGACCTCCACGCCTACCAGTCCGGCGTCATGGAGAATCCTGCCGTCTGCGGGCACGAGTGGATGGGCGAGGTGTCTGCCGTTGGCTCAGGCGTGACCGACTTCCGCGAGGGCGATCGCGTCATCGGCGGCATCGCCCCTGCCTGTGGCGATTGCGCCACCTGCCGTGCCGGCTACGCCCGAGACTGCCCCCACCAGCTCGGCAGCCTGATGGGCACCCCCCACGGCGGCTTCGCCCCCGCCATAGCCGCCGACCTCCCCCGCCGCACCCCCGTCCCCGACGGCCTTGATGACCTCGACGCCGCCATCGTCGAACCACTGGCCGTCGCCCTCCACGGCACGCGCCGCACTGACATCCGCCTCGGCGACACCGTCGCGGTTGTCGGGGCCGGTCCCATCGGCCTCCTGACGCTCCAGTGCGCGCGAGCCGCGGGCGCCGGGCGCGTGTACGTCGTCGAACCCGTCGCCGATCGTGGCGCCCTCGCTCTCGAGCTTGGGGCGGACCAGGTCTTTAACCCCATGGAAGAAGACGTGGCCACCGCCCTCGCCGATGCCACCGGCGGCCTCGGGCCCGATGTCGTCTTCGAGTGCGCGGGCATCGCCCCGACCATTCAGCATGCGGTCGACTACGTGCGCCGGGGCGGGGCCGTCACGCTCATCGGCCTGGCGAGCGAGCAGGCCACGATCGATCCCGGCACCTGGCTCTCGAAGGAGATCACGTTCGTCTCCGCTGTCGCCTACGCCCACAGGGAGTTCGCCATCGCCGCCGACCTCATCGCTTCCGGCCGCATCCAGGTCAGGCCCCTGCACACGCACACGGCCGCCCTCTCCGACATCTCCGACGCCTTCTCCCTGCTGAACGAGGATCGCCGCCAGATCAAGATCCTGGTGGACCCGCGACGCTAGGGGTCAGGGTCGTTCCAGCGCGGGAGCTCCTGCTTCGGGCTGGGCGTCAGTCGCCGCCCTCGGCCGGTCGCGAATCTCGAGCGAGACGAAGATGTTGAGGATGGCCACGCCCGCCAGCACGATCGTGAGCAACCGGAAGGCGCCTTCCCCCGGGTCAGGCCCGAGCAGGGCCGCGATGATTGCCGCGCCCAGGATCGCGCCCGCATAGCGCATCATCGAGAACGTCCCCGAGACGGACCCCGCGACGTCTCGCGGCCACGCCTCCAGCGCCGCCGACGAGCGCGCCGCTCCCGAGATCCCGAGCCCAATCCCCACGCCGATGAGCGGTCCGATGATCGCGACGAGCGGCGGGTCGTCGAACAGCAGCATCATCGTGACCGTCGCCGCCACGATGGCCGCCCCGCCGCCGAGAAGCAGTGGTCTCCGCCCCACGCGGTCGGTGAGCGCCCCGCCCACCGGCGAGAGCGTGATCATCGCCGCCATCAGCGAGAACAGCACCATGCTCACCGCCTGGTCGCTCACCCCCCGCAGGTCCACGAGGTAGAGGGGCAGGCTCACCAGGAACGAGTACATCACGAGGTTCGTGAGCCCCTGGCTGCTCGCGGCCGCGCGGAAATTGCCCGCCCGGAAGAACCGGAACTCCACGATGCTCCCGCCCCAACGCGACCGCAGCCAGTAGGCCGCCACCGTCACCGGCAGGAGCGCCCCGCCCGCGACCAGGAAGGCCGGGTTCTCCACCCGCGTCGCGCTCCCGATGAGCACCGCGCTCCCGAATACCGCCACGAGCGCGAGCAGCGAAGGCGTGTCGATGTGCAGCGTCTCGCGCCCGTGCCCCTCGTCGGGCTTCAGCCGCAGCAGGAACGCGATCGCCACCACCGAGAGCGGCACGTTCACCAGGAACAGCAGCCGCCAGTCCCCCGCCAGCAGCAACGCCCCACCGATCACGGGACCGGTGGCGGCTGCTATGGAGAGCGCCGCCCCGTTCATCCCGAGGACGGTGCCCAGCCGCGCCGAGGGCGTCCGCTTGCGCAGCACCGCGATGCCGTTCGGCAGCACCAGCGCCGTCGCCGCGCCCTGCAGTCCCCGCATCAGGATGAGCATGGGCAGGTTGGTCGCAAGGGCCGAGACGGCAGAGATCGCGATCAGCAGAACAAGGCCGACCATCATCATGCGGATAGAGCCGTAGGCATCGCCCAGCCGCCCCGAGACGGGCTGCATCGCCGCCACCGCCACCAGGTAGACGCTGATCAGCAGCGTCATCTCCCCCACGCCCACGTCGAAGTGCGAGCGGATGGAGGGCAGGCCCACCGCGAGCATGGTGCTGTTCAGCGGCGTAAGCATCGCCGCGAGCGCCACCGTGGCCTGGAACTCGATGCTCCGCCAGGTGCCCTGCCCCAGGGGCAGATCGGCCTCACCGGCGCTTTCCTGCCGCATGGGCTCATGTTAACGGCGTCAACGAGCCTTCACGGCGCCGAATCTGCGTCCCGGGCGCTGAGCCTCAGGTTGAGGGCGCTTCTCCCGCGCAGCAGGGATCCTCGCCTATGGCGCAGGCCGCGCCAGTGTTCTCGGTGATCATGATGAGCTCATCGCCAGGAGCGGGGTTGTCGTCGGTGACGGTGTAGACCTCCCAGCGAAGCCCGCTGGGGTCCTTCGCCCACGCCTTGTCCTGCTCGGCGTGGCAGCACACGACCGCGTCCTCCACCTCGAGCTCGTGGCCTAGCCCGGCAAGGCGCTCGGTCTCGGCGGCCACCTCTGCGGTCGTCTCGACCTCGACGCCGAGGTGGTTGAGGTCGCCCCCGCGCCCGTTCTCGAACAGGATCAGCTTCAGGGGCGGGTCCGCCACCTCGAAGTTCGCGTAGCCATCGCGCACCTTGTGCGGTTCTGTCTTGAAGAGGTCGCGGTAGAACGCGATCGCGGAATCGAGCTCCGCCACGTTCAGCGCCAGTTGTACCCGTGCCAATGTCGACTCCCGTACCGGTCCGTTGGAGGACGGCCGGCGTTGTGTTCAGTTGAGTGTAATCAGAACCGTTGCGAACAACGCAAGTCAACCACCTGCCGCAACCGCCGCTGCCGCCCCTACCGTTTGCCCAGCGCCTTCGCCAGCGCCTCTCGCTCGTCCGCAGGAAGCAGGTACTGCTCCACCCCCGCTTGCCCGCGCTGCCGCGTCAGCTCGAAGAGGACGATCGCTGCCGTCACCGAGAGGTTTAGGCTGCGCACCATCCCCGCCATCGGAATCGTCAGCCGCCGGTCCGCAAGCGCCACCGCCTCCGGCGAGAGCCCGCGGTTCTCATTCCCCAGCATCACCGCGATCCGCGGCGCCGTCAGTTCTGCCCCGTACAGCTCCTCGGTTTCACCCTCCGCCACCGTCGCCACCACCTCGAACCCCTCC
>VXRS01000018.1:5480-8163 GCA_009838385.1 Dehalococcoidia bacterium
GCCCGCGATCCAGCCGCGCCCTGCCTGTTCGGGCCTGTTCGGTAAGATAGGCGGACTCACTCGAAACGTCGGGAGAGGAGCAGGCTGTGAGCGAATCGAACGGACTGGAGCGCGCCCGAGAGCTGCGCGAGGAGTACGACGAGGCCGTCGTCGCGGAGGGTCGCGAGTCGGCGGGACCGTTCATGACGGTCTCCAGCCGCCCCATCGACCGCCTCTACGACCCCACGGACGTTGCCGACCTCGACTACGAACGCGACATCAACCTGCCTGGCTCCTACCCGTTCACCCGCGGCGTCCACAAGACCGGCTATCGCGGCAAGTCCTGGACTATCCGCATGTTCAGCGGCTTCGGCTCCGTGGAGGAGACGAACCAGCGCTACCACGACCTCCTCGGCGCTGGGAACAACGGCCTCTCCATCGCCTTCGACATGCCCACGCTCATGGGCTACGACCACGACGAGCCCTGGGCCGAGGGCGAGTTCGGCTCCTGCGGCGTCGCCGTCGACTCCCTCGCCGACATGGACATCCTTCTCGACGGCCTGCCCCTCGACAACATCACCACCTCCATGACCATCAACAGCCCCGCTCCCGTCATCTGGGCGCTCTTCATTGCGGCGGCGGAGAAGCGCGGCGTGCCCCGCTCCAAGCTCGCGGGCACCCTCCAGAACGACATCCTCAAGGAGTACATCGCCCAGAACGAGTTCATCTACCCGCCCCGCGAGTCGATGCGCCTCGTCACCGACACCGTCGAGTTCGCCGCCGACGAGATGCCGCTCTGGAACCCGATCTCCGTCAGCGGCTACCACATCCGCGAGGCCGGCTCGACCTCCGTCCAGGAGCTCGCCTTCACCCTCGCCGACGGAATCGAGTACGTGAAGTGGGCCCTCGATCGTGGCCTCGACATCGATAGCTTCGCGCCGCGCATCTCCTTCTTCTTCAACTGCCACAACGACTTCTTCGAAGAGATCGCCAAGTTCCGCGCTGCCCGCCGCATCTGGGCGCGCCAGATGCGCGAGCGCTTTGGCGCAACGAAGCCGCGCTCCTGGCTCATGCGCTTCCATACGCAGACCGCGGGCGTCTCCCTGACCGAGCAGCAGCCCGAGGTCAACCTCGTGCGCGTCGCCATCCAGGCCCTCGCCGCGGTCATCGGCGGGACCCAGTCGCTCCACACCGACTCCATGGACGAGGCCCTCGCCTTGCCCTCCGACAAGGCCGTGCGACTCGCCGTCCGCACCCAGCAGGTCATCCAGCATGAGAGCGGCGCCGCCAACACCGTCGACCCCCTCGGCGGCTCCTGGTTCGTCGAGAAGCTGACGAACGACATGGAGGCCGAGTGCAACGCCATCTTCGAGCGCATCGAGGACCTCGGCGGTGTCATCCCCGCCCTCGAGACCGGCTACTTCCAGAAGGAGATTGCCGACGCATCCGCCCGCTTCCAGCGTGAGTTCGAGAGCCGTGACCGCATCATCGTGGGCGTCAACGAGTTCCAGACCGATGAGTCCCTCGAGATCCCCATCCTCAAGATGGACCCCGAGGGCGAGCGCCGCCACCTGGCCCGCCTGAAGAAGGTGAAGGCCGAGCGCGACGCCGACGCCTGGGGCGAGGCCATGCGCGCCCTCGAAAACGGCAGCAACGACCCCAACACCAACCTCATGCCGCTCATCATCGACGCGGTCAACGTCGGCGCCACCTCCGGCGAGATTTGCAACATGTGGCGGCGCGTCTTCGGCGAGTACAAGGAGTTCGTTGTCGTCTAATGACCAACGAGCTCGTCGATCTCGCCATCTTTTCGGGAAGGACCTACCCCGCCTTCGCGGAGGCCATCTGCGCCCACCTCGGGAAGAAGCAGGGCGAGGCCGATATCTTCGAGTTCGCCAACGAGAACATCTTCGTCCGCTACCAGGAGAACATCCGCAGCCGCGACGTCTTCCTCGTGCAGCCGTTCTTCCCGCCCGTGAGCACCTCCATCCTTGAGTTGCTCATCATGATCGACGCCGCCCGGCGCGCATCCGCGGGACGCATCACGGCCGTCATCCCGTACTACGCCTACGGCCGCAGCGACAAGAAGGACCAGCCCCGCGTCCCCATCAGCGCCCGCCTCCTCGCCAACCTCATCGAGACCGCCGGCGCCGACCGCGTCCTCACCATGAATCTGCACGCTGGCCAGATCCAGGGCTTCTTCAACATCCCGCTCGATGAGCTCAACGCCCTCTACCCCGTGAGCGCCTACTACACGGACAAGAACATGGACGACTACACCGTCGTCTCAACCGATGTCGGCGGGGAGAAGCTGGCCCGGGACATGGCCGTCCGCCTCGATCTGCCCATCGCCATCGTCGAGAAGCGCCGCCTCGGCAACACCGGCAGCACCGAAGCCCTCAACGTCATCGGTGACGTTGCCGGCCGCAACGCCCTCCTCGTCGACGACGAGATCGACACCGCCGGCACCATGGTCCAGGCCGTCAACATCCTTCGCGAGAAGGGCGCCCGCGAGGTCCTCGTAGCCGGCTACCACGCCATCCTCAGCGGCCCCGCCGTCGACCGCCTCCGCGACGCGGACGTTCACGAAATCGTCGTCACCGACACAGGCGCGCGGCGCGCGGGGCGGGGGGGGGGGGGCGGGGCGGGGGGGGGCGGCGGGGGGGGGGTCCGGGGGGAGGGGGGGCGGGGCGGGGGGGGGGGG
>VXRS01000285.1:0-2009 GCA_009838385.1 Dehalococcoidia bacterium
TCAAGGAGTCGTGCGCGCGGCAGGGCATCGGGTATCACCGCGCGGCAACCGCCGAGGAGGCGGTGGCGCGCGTGACGCAGCTGCTGGGCGACGCGCGCCGTATCGCGAAGTCGAAGTCGATGGTGGCGGAGGAGGTGGGGCTGACGCACGCCCTGCGGGTACGGGGCAAGGAGGTGCTGGAAACGGACATCGGGGAGTACATCGTCGACATCGAGGGGCGGGGGCCGAGCCACATCACGGCGCCGGCGCTACACCTGAACCGGGCGCGCATCCGCGAGCTGCTGGCGGGGGCGGGGGAGGACGTGCCCGACGACGACCCCGTGCGCCTCTCGCGGGCAGTGCGGGACGTGGTGGCGGAGTTCTTCGGGGAGGTGGATGCGGGGATCACGGGGGCGAACGCAGTCATTGCCGACAGCGGGCGCATCGTGATCGTCGAGAACGAAGGAAACGTGTCGCTGGGCGTGAGCCGCCCGCGGCTGCACATCGCGATCACGGGCATGGAGAAGGTGGTGGCGGACGAGGAGGCGGCGCTGGCGGTGCTGCAGGTGCTGGCGCCGAGCGCTACGGCACAGCCGCTGACGGCCTACACGCACTTCCTGGGTGCTCCGGATGAGGGGCGGGAACGACACCTCGTCGTGGTCGACAACGGGCGCTCGGAGATCCTGGCGGACGAGCGCTACCGCGACGTGCTCCGCTGCATCCGCTGCGGGGCCTGCATGAACGCCTGCCCCGTGTACACGGCGGCGGGCGGGCTCTCCTACGGGTCCCCGTACATGGGGCCGATCGGGGCGGTGGTCTCGCCGCTGCTCTGGCGGGACGGCCGCCACGCCGACCTGCCGTCGGCCTCAAGCCTGTGCGGACGCTGCTCGGAGGTCTGTCCCGTCGGCATCCCCCTGCACCGGATGCTGCTCGACCTGCGGGCGGGCGAGGCGGAGAACGGCGGGTCGCGGGTGGAGAAGGTCGCCTGGAAGTCGTGGGCGGCGGCGTTCGCGGGGCGGCAGGGACGCGCGGCGAGCCTGCTTGCGCGGCTGGGGCTGCGGGCGGGCGGACGCCTTCCAGGGCTCCCGGTCGGCGGTTCGCGGCCGATCCCGGCGGCGAACCCCTCGCGAGACCCGGCCATGCTCGTGCCCCTCGACAGCATCGAGCCGGAGCCTGAACCGGCCACGGAGCCGCTTCCCGATGACGTAGTTTCCGCGTTCCGGGAGCGCGCATCGGTCGTCGGGGCGGTGGTGGTCGACGAGGCGGAACCCGAGGACGGCGACCGGCGTGTCCGGGCGACGGCAGCGGTGGCTTCGACCGGAAGCGTGCTGCTGGCGGGCGAGGCGGCGGCGCGGGGAGCGCTGATGGAAGCCCGCCGCATCGTGGTCGAGGTAGACGAGGCGAGCGTCGTGCGCTTCCCGCAGGAGCTCGGGCCCGCGCTCGCGGGGGATGGCGACGCGCTCATCCTGACAGGTGCGAGCCGGACGGCCGACATCGAGAAGCAGATCGTGCGGGGGATCCATGGCCCCCAGGCGCTCGTGGTCGTGGTGGGGAGCGGGACGGCTCAGGCATAGCCCTAGGTGGCGGCGGTCCCGCCCACGCTTCAGACTGGCCGCTCACGCGATACGAAAGCCAGGAGGCACGGCATGGACGGACGGGAGCTGCTTCGCAGCCAGTACGGATTCGCGCAGGACAACCTGGAGGCCGCCATCGAGCGGTGCTCGCCGGAGCTGCTCACGAAGACGATCGAGGGGTCGCTGACGAACCCGATCGGCGCGACCTACGCGCACACGGTCATCACTCAGGACCTGATCCTGGTGCGGGGGCTGATGGGACAGGAGCCGGTCTATCACGCGAGCGGGATCGGCGAGCGGGTGGGGTTCGAGCTGCCGGAGAGCCCGGTGATCTCGCAGGACTACACGACCAACCTGAGCTTCGAGCTGGAACCGCTGCGCGAGTACGCGGCAGCCATGCGCGCGACCGTCGACGGCTACCTGGAGTCGGCATCCGACGAGGATCTGGCGGCGGAG
>VXRS01000285.1:2109-8103 GCA_009838385.1 Dehalococcoidia bacterium
TAGAGCGCGAGGGCGACGAGGTCGAAGGTGGCGCCGTAGCGCTCGCCGAGGGCATCGGCGATCTCGCGGATGACGGGATGGCCGGGTCCGTCGCGGGGGATGGAGGCGGTGAGGCGGGGCACGTCGACCATGCGGTCGTACATGACGCGCCTGTGGCCGTGCCAGCGGGTGTCGTCGTGGAGGGCGTCGAAGACGGCCTGGTGGCCGGTGAGGAAGCCCTGCGCCTGGTCGATCCAGGACTCGTATCCGAGCTCCGTTCGCCGGATGCCGGCGAAGGCCGGGTCGAAGGACGGGCCCTCGTTGCCGAGAAGGGTGGGTTGGAAGACGGGGTGACTGGACATGCTTCCACCGTATCAGAACGTACGTTCTATTTCAAGAAACACCGGGAGGCAGGGCGCGCGGTAGACTCCGCCGATGCGCATCGGGCTGATCTCGGACACCCACATCCCGGAGTCCCGCAAGGAGCTGTGGCCGCAGGCGTTCGAAGCCTTCCGGGGGGTCGACGCCATCCTCCACGGCGGCGACATCCATGAGGTGTGGCTGCTCGACGAGCTGGCGGAGATCGCGCCGCTCTGGGCGGCTCGGGGCAACGGCGAGGACGGGTCGGGCGGGCGCCCGGTGCAGCCGGAGCATCCGCTCCTGCAGGACGCCTGGGCGCTGGAGTTCGAGGGCGTGTGGGTCGGGCTGGTACACGACATGCCGGTTCCGGAGATGCCGCCCCACCTGACGGTGGAGCGGGCGATGGAGCGCTACTTCGGGCGGACGGACCTCGACGTGGTCGTGTACGGCCATTCGCACGTGGAGGCGGTGGACGAGGTGGGCGGGGTGCTGTGCGTGAACCCCGGGTCGCCGACCTACCCCCACAACCTGAACACGCAGCTCGGCACGATCGGGTTCCTCGACATCGAGGACGGACGGGCGGAGGCGTCGATCTGGCAGCTCACGGAGACGGGGATCGAGCCGTTCGACTGGACGCGCTGGCGGCGGCCGAAGCGGCAGGCATAGCACCTTCAACGGTGCGCTATACTCTCACCGGAACTCTCACTTGTTCCGGGTTGGCAGCCAATTGGCAGAATTGGCAGGTTCATCAGAAGCGGTCCGTAGCCAGGTAGCGTCATCGGCCCCGATGCGCTGGCTCTACCTCGCGCTCGGGAGCCTGCTCGTCGGTATCGGCGTGCTGGGCGTGTTCCTGCCGCTGCTGCCGCACACGATCTTCTTCCTGCTGGCGGCGGCCTGCTACGCGCGCGGGTCAGAGCGGGCGCACACCTGGCTCATGACGAACCGCTTCTTCGGGCGGTACCTGCGCAACTACAGCGAACATCGCGGCGCGACGCCCGGAACGAAGGCCGTCACCATCGCGATGCTCTGGATCGGCCTGGCGATCTCCGCCTGGCTGATCACGCCGGCGGTGTGGATCTACGCAATCCTGGCCGCGGTCGGCGTGGGCGTCACGACCTACGTGCTGAGCCTGCGCACGCTGCGAGACTAACCGCGGCCACCGGCGACCTTCCCTAGTTCTCCTCGCCGGTTCCGGCCGTGGTCGAGGTCGTCGTCGTGACAGGCGTGGGCACGTCATCCTCGTCTTCCTCGTCCGGATCGTCTCCCGAGAGCAACGTCGCCGGGTCGATGATGATGTTCTGCCCCGAGGGGATGAGGGCGATGTCGAGGTCGGGCGCCAGCTTGTCGATGGCGAGGTACTGGATAACCTGGGCGGTGAGGGAGGCATCGAGCAGGACGTTCGCATCGGCCTGCGCCTGGGCGCGGAGGCGGATGGCCTCGGCGTTACCGCGGGCCCGCTCGATCTCGGCGTTGGCATCACCTTCGGCGCGGGCCTCAACGGCGCGGGCTTCACCCTTGGCACGCTCCTCGGCCTGGATGGCCTCGGCCTGCGCCTGGGCGATGCGCTCCTCCTCACGGAGGGCGTTCTGGGCGGCGATCTGCTTCTCCTCGATCGAGCGCTTGAAGTCGGGGTTGAAGTCGACGTTGTCGATGAGGAGGTCCTGGACCGTGACGGAGAAGTCCTGGAGGTCGGCGGCGAGCGCGGCGCGAACGTTCTCGCGGATCGTCTCACGGTTGGGGGCGATGTCGACCGTGTTGTACTTGACCGTCTCCGCCTTGAAGTACTGGTTGATGCGCGGCTCGACAAGGATGTCGAACCAGTTGGGTCCAACGTCACGGTAGAGGTCCTCAACCGCCGCCGGGTCCACCTGATAGTTGACGGTGGTCGAGATGATCACGTCCTGGGTCTCGGCCGAGAACCCGCTGACGTTATCGAAGCGGGCGCGCTGGACGCGGATGCTCTCGGTGCGGATTTCCTGCCAGGGGGCGATGAACTGGAGGCCTTCACCGCGGCTCCCGACGATCTCACCGAACTGGTAGACGACGGCTACGTGACCGGCCTCGATCTGCTTGAGCGAGGAGAGGGCGGTGTGGGCGCCGGCCCAGATTACGAACACGATGATCGCGAGCACGATCACGATGAGGCCGCGGTCGGCCTCAGGGCTCCCGGGCTCCGCCTCACTGCGCATCGCCCGCCCAAACAGGAAGGCGACGCCGCAAAGCACGATGGCGACGGCGACACTGACAAACCAGACCATGACTACTCCCAGGACGCTGGTGGCTGTGGGGGAAAGTGTACGGTGACGGGGGCTTAGGTGTGACTGGTGGATAGTGGCTTTCGGTTAGCGACTGGTGAAAGGCCTAGCCACTAACCACGAGCCACAAGCCACTACTCCTACACCCGCGCCCAGTCGTTCGTGCTGAAGATGTCCTCGTTGAGGGGGCTGCGCTGGCCGAGGGCGAGGCGGTGGCCCCCGACGGCGCCGATCATGGCGGCGTTGTCGGTGCAGAGGGAGGGCGGGGGGATGCGGACGGGCACGGGGCTGCGGGCCTGCATCTCCTCGCGCAGGCGTCCGTTGGCGGCAACACCACCGGCGACCAGCACCTCGGTAACGTCGAGCTCGCGGGCGAGGCGCGAGACCTTGCCGGCGAGCACATCGACGACCGCCTCCTGGAACTCCCAGGCGATCTCGGCGGGGGAGACGCGCTCCTCGCGCACGGCGTGCAGGACGGCCGTCTTGAGGCCGCTGAAGCTGAAGTCGCAGGTCCCGCGCAGCCAGGCGCGCGGGAGGCTGAGGGCGGAAGCGCCGGCGGTCGCGGCCAGCTTCGAGATGGCGGGTCCGCCGGGGAAGGGGAGGCCGAGCAGGCGTCCGGACTTGTCGAACGCCTCACCGGCGGCGTCGTCGAGGGTGCCACCGAGGCGCTCGTACTGGCTGTGCTCACGCATGAGGATCAGGTCGGTGTGGCCACCGGAGACGACGAGGCAGAGGGCGGGAAACGTGGGCGGGGGGCCTTCGACAAGCCAGTTCGCGTAGACGTGGCCCTCGAGGTGGTTCACGCCGAGGAAGGGCAGGTCACGCCCGAAGGCGATGGCCTTGCCCGTGCTGTAGCCGACCAGCAGCGCACCCGCGAGCCCGGGCCCGCGGGTGGCGCAGACGGCGTCGATGTCATCGAGAGTGCAGCCCGCTTCGGAGAAGGCCTCGCGCACGACGGGCGCGATC
Source organism: Dehalococcoidia bacterium (assembly GCA_009838385.1). The sequence continues at coordinate 5,670 of VXRS01000285.1, forward strand.
TGGCGCAGGTGCTCGCGGCTGGCGACCTCGGGCACGATGCCGCCGTACTTCGCGTGCAGGTCGACCTGGCTGGCGACGACCGTGCTATGGATGGTCGTACCGCTTTCGATGACGGCGGCGGCGGTTTCGTCGCAGGATGACTCGATCGCGAGCACGAGCATGGTCCTGCGATCGTAACCACCGCCCGCGCGAGGGGCCACGGGGGGAGCCAGTGAGGCCGTAGAATGCGCCCGCGGAGGCGCAGATGGCGGTCACGGTGAAGCTGTTCCCGACGCTCCAGAACCTTTCGAAGTCGAAGCTCGAGACGTTCGAGCTGGACTGGCACGAGGGACTGACAGCGAAGGAGATCCTTGAGGACGAAGGGTTCAACGAGCGCGACCAGGAGGCCGTGCTGGCCGTCATCAACGACGAGCAGTCCCAGCTGGACACGCCCATCGCCGACGGCGACGCCGTCGAGCTGCGCATCAACATGCAGGGCGGCTGACCCGGTGCCCGACCGCGACCTCGATTACGCTCCCGCGCGCGAGTTGGCGGCGCTGGTGCGCTCCGGGGAGCTTTCGCCGGTTGCGCTGATGGAGCGCTCGCTGGCGCGAATCGAGGCGCTCAACCCGACGCTGAACGCCTTCGTGGAGGTGGACGCGGAGGGGGCCATGCGCCAGGCGGAGGCGCTGGCCGAGCGGCTGGCGGGGGGCGAGGAGGCGGGGCCGTTCGCGGGGTTGCCGCTGGGCGTGAAGGACCTGGAAAACGCCGCGGGCTTCGTGACGACCAAGGGCTCGCGGCTCTACCGCGACAACCGCGTGGACTTCGACGACGCGCACGTGGCGCGCCTGAAGGCGGCAGGCGCGATCGTCGTCGGGAAGACGAACACGCCCGAGTTCGGACACATCCCCTTCACGGACAACGAGCTGTTCGGATCGACGCTCAACCCGTGGAACCTGGAGCGCACGCCAGGCGGGTCGAGCGGCGGGTCATCGGCAGCGCTGGCCTCGGGCATGGTGCCGCTCGCCACCGCGAGCGACGGCGGGGGGTCGATCCGCATCCCCGCGTGCTACACGGGCCTGTACGGCCTGAAGCCATCGCAGGGACGCACGCCCATCGCGCCCCGGCCAATGCCGACCTGGCTCAGCATCAGCTGCTACGGCCCGCTGACGCGCTCTGTTCGCGACGCGGCCATCTACCTCGACGTCGTGGCCGGACCGGATCCGCACGACCCGGAGTCGCTGCCGGCGCCGGACGTCTCCTACGCGGAGACGCTGGAGGAGCCGCTGCCCAAGCTGCGCATCGCCTTCAACGAGACGCTGGGCGTGACCACGGTCCAGCGGGACGTGCTGCGCGAGGTGCGCGCGGCAGCCGAGGCGTTCGCGGACATGGGGCACGACATCGTCGAAACCGACGACACAATCCCGGAGATGGGGGGCTGGTGGGCGCGCGTCTCAGCGTTCCAGTCGCTGGGGCAGGAGTGGGACAACTTCTCGACGCGCCACGACGGGTTCACAGAACGGTATGTCCGCCAACTCGACCGCGCCCTCGAGGTAGGGCCTTCGGACTTCCAGGAGTTCCTGCGGCGTCGCGGGGAGCTGGTCTCGTGGACAGCGGGGCTGTTCGAAGAGTACGACCTGCTGCTGACGCCCACGCTCCCCACGGAGGCGTTCGCGCCCGCCGGTCCCATCCCACGCGAGATCGAGGGGGAGCAGGCGAACGCCATCGCCTACACCTACCCGTTCAACTTCACCGGACACCCGGCAGCCTCGGTGCCGGCGGGCCTTACGGACGCCGGTCTACCCTGCGGCCTCCAGATCGTCGGTCCCCGGCACCGCGACGACCTGGTGCTGCGGGCCTCCTACGCGTACGAGCTGGCGCGACCGTTCCCGGCGCTGCCGCGCGAGGTGGGGTAGGACAGGGGTCGCGCTGTCTTCGGGGCGTCAGACCCCTGCGTAGCTGTGGAGGCCGGTGATCCAGAGGTTCACGCCGAAGTAGGTGAAGAGCAGCAGCGCGAACATCGCGACCAGCCACCACATGGGGTCGGGACGCCAGCTGCGCTGGAACCGCCTCGGGATGATCCAGCGGATGATGGGCGCGCCGGCGACGGAGCCCTCGCCGGCGCGGGCGTGGAAGTAGGCGGCCAGGGCGAGCAGGACGACGAGGGCGCTGGTCTCCTTCGGGTCCCAGCCCCAGTAGCGTCCCCAGGCGCTGTTCGCCCACCAGGCACCCAGGCCAATGCCCAGCGCCAGCAGGGGGAATCCCACGAGCACGGCGCGATGGGCGAGGTCGCCGGCGGCCTCGCCGCCGGGGAGGGAGGCGAAGCGCCTGCGACCCTCGCCACCCTGCACCAGGTAGATGACGGCGGCGCTGAAGGCCACGGTGAGAACGGCGTACGAGACCATCACGACGCTCACGTGGAGGGTGAGCAGGGGGCCGTTCTGGAGGGCGGGGA
>VXRS01000225.1:0-3235 GCA_009838385.1 Dehalococcoidia bacterium
TGTGGCGGCCGCGGGGGCCGCGGCGCCGGCGCGCCCCGACAGCGACATCGTCGCTACGGCCGTCGTGCAGCAGGGTCAGGGTGGCAGACATGGAAGAGCGCTCCCGGGAGTGGCAGGTGGAGCGGATTCTACGGGGCGAGTGAAGGGGGCGCGTGTGCCCGGGGGCTACGCAGGGCTGTCCTCGATCCGGCGGTACAGGGGAGTGCGCGTCAAAGCGCTCTTGATCGCGATCTTCAGGAAGGCGAAGCCCATGGGGTTGAGGCCGCGGGTGCGCATGGAGCCACGCCTGATGGTGAGGTCGTGCGGGGCGAGCTCACCGGCGCGCTCATAGTGGCGCTCGGCATCGTCATCGTGGCCTTCGCGGGAGAGCCACCACGCCAGGGTGAACTCGGCGCGCGCCTCCTGCTCGACGGCGGTCGGGAGGTCCTGGTGCTTGCGGACCTCGGACGGCGTGAGGGCGGGGGCGTCACCGCGTACCCAGGCGCGCAGCCTTCTGAGGTGGCGCTTGGAATCGAGGCCCGTCAACAGCTTGAACCGGTTGGATGCAAAGGAGGCGTCGTTGGGGCGGGCGATGCGACCCTCTTCGTCGATCCAGACGACGGTGGGGACATTGATCATGCCGTAGAGGTCGGGCACGAGGTGCTCGATGTCGATCAGGCTGGGATGCTGAGGCCTGGCCTTTTCGATCCAGGGCCGGGCGTCCTCAGGCGACCGCTCAATGCCAACCGTGATGACAGTGAAGCCCTCATCCGCAAGCTCTTCATACAAGGACTGCCAGACCGGCAGGTCGTAGCGGCAGCCTCACCAGGAGGCGTAGGCGACGAGCAGCACTTTCTTGCCGCGCTCGTCGCTGAGGGAGTGGAGATTGCCAGCGAGGTCGGGGAGGGTGAAGTCGGGAGCGTCGAGGGAGTCGAGGGCCTCGGCCCGGTCGTGGTGCGAAGCGCCGAGGGAGGCGACGGCGTGCTTCTCTTCGGTGACGAGGGGGCGCTGGAGGGCATCGGCCAGCACGCGAAGATCGAGGCCGTCCTCACGAACAAGGTCGTCCTGGTCCACGGGGATGCACATGTAGCCCTGGCAGAGACCTTCGGGCTTCAACTCCCAGCCGAGCAGGCTCTCGACTTGTTCGGGGGAGATGGTGGGGCGAGCAATGTCGGCGACGGCGATTTCGTCTACGCGGCCATCGTGCAGGAGGGTCAGTGCAGGCATGAGCGATAACTCCAGAGACAGCAGCCAGGTCGGATTCTACGGGGCGGGAATTGCGTGCGGTGTAAGCAAGACATGGCGGAGAGGGTGGGATTCGAACCCACGGTGGGTATCAGCCACGCCCGTTTTCAAGACGGGTCCCTTCAGCCACTCGGGCACCTCTCCTCGTTCGATTGTAGTAGGGGATGGGCGGAGCCGGAGTTAGCAGTCACCACCGGAGAGTGCTAAACTGCCGGGGCAGACTTCCGCTCAGCCTGGACGGACCCGCGTGCCCACCTACGAGTACCACTGCGAGACCTGCAAGCGCAGATACGACCTGCGCGAGGGATTCGACGCGCCCAGCAGCCACCCCTGTCAGCGCTGCGACGAGGGCACGGCGACGCGCGTGCTGCACGCGCCCACCGTCGTCTTCAAGGGCAGCGGCTTCTACGTGAACGACAGCCGCAAGTCGGAGAAGAGCACCAGCTCGAGCGAGAAGACGATGAGCCTGCCCAGCGACTCCGGCAAGAGCGACAGCAAGAGCAAGGGCAAGAGCGCGAAGTCCAGCAGTTCCTCCTCGAAGGACTAGCACCGCGTGCGGGCCCTCGTGCAGCGCGTGAGCCGTGCGAGCGTGCGCGTGGACGGCGAGGTCACTGGCGCCATCGAGAGCGGCTTCCTGGTCCTGCTGGGCGTCACCCACGGCGACGACGAAGCGATTGCGGATGCGCTGGCGCGCAAAGTCGCGGGGCTGCGCGTGTTCGAGGACCCCGACGGGAAGATGAACCTGGACCTGGCGGCCGTGGGCGGGGCCATGCTGTGCGTCAGCCAGTTCACCCTCTACGGGAACGTGCGGAAGGGCCGGCGGCCGTCGTTCACGGAAGCAGCGGAGCCGGAGCGAGCGGAGGCGCTCTACGAGCGCTTCTGCGCGACGGTCGAGGGGGAGGGGGTGCGATGCGAGCGGGGACGCTTCGGTACGCACATGGAGGTCGAGAGCGTGAACGACGGGCCGGTCACGCTGTTCATCGATAGCGCCGACCTGGAGCGCCCGCGCCGCGCTTGACCGGAGCGATGGGGCGGGGAGAGTAGGTCTATGGCCGTATCGACGCGGATGAGTCGCTACTTTCTGAAGACGCTGCGGGAGGCGCCCGCCGAGGCGGAGCTGCCCAGCCACCGGTTGCTGCTGCGCGCGGGCCTGGTGATGCCGCTGGCAGCCGGGCTCTACTGCTTCACACCCCTGGGGTGGCGGGCGATGCAACGCGTGGAGGAGCTGGTCCGCGAGGAGATGAACCGGGCAGGCGCGCAGGAGCTGCGGCTGCCGGCCCTGCAGCCGGTCGAGCTCTGGGAACAGTCGGGACGCAACGAGACCTTCGGGGACGTGCTCTACCGCGTCTCGGACCGCCGGGAGCGGGACTTCGTGCTCGCCCCCACGCACGAGGAGGCGGTGAGCGCGCTGGCGGCCTCGCAGGTGCAGAGCTACCGCGACCTGCCCGTGACGCTCTACCAGTTCCAGCAGAAGTTCCGGGACGAGCCGCGTCCCCGCGGCGGGCTGATCCGGCTGCGGGAGTTCTGCATGAAGGACGCCTACAGCTTCGACCCGGACTGGGAGACGCTGGACGAGTCGTACCAGGCGATGTTCGACGCCTACGCGCGCATCTTCGCGCGGGCGGACGTGCCCGCCGTGCCGGTCGAGGCGGACTCGGGAGCAATCGGGGGGAAGGACAGCCAGGAGTTCATCTATCTGAACGAGAACGGCGAGGACGAGGTGCTGCTGTGCTCCTCGTGCGGGTACGCCGCGAACGCGGAGAAGGCGACATTCCGGGCGGAACCGCCGGTCGCCGCCGAGCCCGCGCCGGTCGAGCGCGTGGACACGCCGGGGGTGGGGACGATCGCGAGCCTGGCGGCGTTCCTCGGAGTGGAGGAGCGGCAGACGGTGAAGGCGGTGTTCTACGCAGCGGACGGCGAGCCGGTGTTCGTCGCCATCCGGGGCGACCTCGAAGTGAACGAGACGAAGCTGCGGAACCTGCTCAAGGCGGTCGAGCTCGAGCCCATGGAC
>VXRS01000225.1:3335-3817 GCA_009838385.1 Dehalococcoidia bacterium
CGGGCATGGAGCTCGGGCACGTCTTCAAGCTGGGCTCGACCTACGCCGAGGCGCTCGACGTTCGCTACCTCGACGGCGAGGGCGAGCGGCATCACGCCGTGATGGGCTGCTACGGCATCGGCGTCGACCGCCTGCTGGCAGCGGTCCTCGAGGCGAACCACGACGAGGACGGCATCATCTGGCCGGCGACCCTGGCGCCGTTCGACGTACACGTGGTCGTGCTCGGGGGCGACAAGCCAGAGGTGGAGGCGGCGCTGGGCGAGCTGGAGGCAGCACTGGAGGCGGCGGGGCTGGAAGCGCTCGTGGACGACCGGGACGAGTCGCCCGGAGCGAAGTTCAAAGACGCGGACCTGCTGGGCATGCCGGTCCGGCTGACCGTGAGTCCGCGCGCGCTCGGGCAGGGCGGCATCGAGGTGCAGGTCCGGGCCTCGGGGGAGCGTGAGGTCGTGCCGCTGGGAGAGGTCGTGGGGAGGATCAGGGAG
>VXRS01000225.1:3876-6324 GCA_009838385.1 Dehalococcoidia bacterium
GCTGAGGTAGCTCAGTTGGTAGAGCACTGCGCTGAAAACGCAGGTGTCCCCAGTTCGATTCTGGGCCTCAGCACCACCCTCCCCCTCTCGGCGGTCACTTCGCGGCGGGTGTCAGATCGGGCGAGCGCCTGCCACGGCGGTCCAGCTCCCCAAACTCGATTTCCGCCTCGCGCGTGCTGGTGTCGATACGGCGCAGGGCGGGGCTGAAGAGGAAGAAGAGCATGGCCAGAATCATCATGAGGCCCGTAGAGAGAGCAAGGACAATGGGCGCCTCGAACTCCTCGGCCAACCAGCTAATGGGGAGTGCGGCAAACGGCGTCAGGCCAAAGGACATCATCAGCAGGCTCATCACGCGGCCGCGGACGTAGTCGGGAATCAGAATCTGGATGGCCGTGTTGTTCAACACCATGAAGATGGTCACGAAGACATCGGCGAGCAGGATCAGCGGTAAGGCGATCCAGATGATGGGGCTGTAGCAAAACAGAACAAGCGTGGCGCCAAAGGCGTAGATGCTAGCCATCATGAGGCGCAGGCGTTTGTGTGACTCACCCCCCCAGGCCACCCAGATGGCACCAAGCAGACCACCGACGCCGGCGGCCGCGTTCAAGAGCCCGAGCCCGAATTCACCTTCGTGCCAGACATCAATGGCGAAGACGACGAGCAGAACCTGGAACGGCATGGCCAAGAGGGTCGGTACGAGGCCGAAAGCGAGCAGAACGCGTACCGGAGGATGCTCCCAGACGTAACGGAAACCATCGACGATGTCCCCGAAGACGGAGCCACGGTCTTCCATGTCGTCGGGGAAGGAGGGACGAACGCGGAGCATCGCGGCCAGTCCAACGCCGTAGAGCACGAGGGCGACCCCGTACGTACTCGACATGCCCACCAGGGGAATGAGCGCCCCTGCGGCAACAGGCCCGGTGATGCGGGTGACGTTCATCCCGCCCATCTGGAGGGCCATCGCGTTGCCGAGGCCACCCCTACCGACAACGTTCGCCACGATGGCCTGGCGGGCCGGCATCATGAAGGGAAAGAGAACGCCAAGGAAGCAAGTGAGCACAAGGAGATAGGGAAACGTCAGTTGGTCGGTCATCAGGAGAAAGAAGACGAGGGCTTCATCAACGAGAACCGCAGTCTGCACGAGAAGGACAAGCCTGCGGCGATCAATCCGGTCCGCGATGGCGCCACCCAGTGGCGAGACAACAACCATGGGGAGCCCGACGACGAGGTTCACGATGCCGAGGGCGAAGGCGTTGTTGTTGGTGAGGTCGTAGGCGAGAACGGAGCGGACCAGGAACATCGCCATCATGGCGAACATGAAGGCCATGTTGCTGATGTAGAGCCAGCGGAACTGGTCGTAGCGGAGCGAGGAGGTCAGCCGATCCCAGGATGAGTCGTAGTGGGCCTCGACGACATGGACGCCGGAACGGGACACGCGAGGGCCCTCCGCCACGATTCTAGCGGCTCGGCCTGGACGGTCGGCTGGCGGGGCTTATGTCCAGGTGCCCTTCCAGTCGGGGTCGCGCTTCTCGGCGAAGGCGCGGGGGCCCTCAACGGAGTCGGGGGACTGGCGGCGGCGGCTCTCCCAGGTGAAGACGGTCTGGGAGGCGTCGGGCAGCGCCATCTCCAGCCCGCGCATGGCCGTCTCCTTGGTGGAACGCACGGAGAGGGGCGCGCAGCTGAGGATGTCGGTGACCCAGCGGTCGACGGCTTCGTCGAGCTCTTCGAGCGGGACAACCTCGTTCACGAGGCCGAGCTCATAGGCGCGCTGGGCGGTCATGTGGCGACCCGTGAGCATGTGCCCCATGACGGCCTTGAGGGGACCCTGGCGGGGCAGGCGGTGGACGCCGTTGGCCCCGGCGATAAGCCCGACCTTTGGCTCGGTCAGGCCGAAGCGGGCGTGCTCGGCGGCGACGACGATGTCGCAGGCGAGGGCCATTTCGAAGCCGCCCCCGAGGGCATACCCGTTCACCCGGGCGATGATCGGCTTGTAGAGGTTGAAGCGGCTGGTAAGACCGCCGAACCCGGTGCCGGGCCAGCGCACGGTTGGGCGCTCGGAGGCGGGCAGGCGGGACATCTCGGCGGTGAACTTGAGGTCGTTGCCGGCGCTGAAGGCGCGGCCGCCTTCGCCGGTAAAGACGGCGACCCAGAGGTCGTCGTCGTTGGCAAAGTCCTCCCAGACCTCATGCAGCTCGAGGTTCGCGTAGACGTGGAGTGAGTTCATCACCTCGGGGCGAGTGATGGTGATGTAGGCGACACGGTCCTTCTTCTCGTAGCTGCAGAACTCCACGTTGGCGACCTCCCGAGGTGTGAGTGGCACTCTACCGCCCACCGGCCTACTGCGCCGCCACAGCCTCGCTAGACTGGACCTGTGTCGTTCCTCATCGGGCTCGTGCTGCTGCCGTTCTTCGTGTGGTCGTGGATCAAGCACGACGCCGACGAGGACGC
>VXRS01000225.1:6424-8017 GCA_009838385.1 Dehalococcoidia bacterium
CAGGCGGACCTGTTCGGGGGCTTCGACGACGAGGACCGGCGCTGGTTTGCCGAAGGGATGCTCGCGAACGCCATCGCGGGGGCGGAGCACCTCCTGTGTGAGGTCGACTTCGGGCCGTTCCGGCGGCTGCTGGACGTGGGCGGCAGCAGCGGTGGCTACACCCTCGCCCTGCTGGAGGCGCAGCCGTTGCTGCAGGCGACGATCTTCGACCTGCCTGCCATGCGCCCGCTCGCGGACGAGCGCATCGCGGAGCACGGGCTGGGTGACCGCTGCCGCTTCGTCGCCGGGTCGTTCTTCGGCGACCCACTGCCGCGGGGTCACGACGTGCTGCTACTGGCGAACATCCTGCACGACTGGGAGACGGCGGAGTGCCGGCGCATCCTGGCGGTGTGCCACGACGCCATCGAGCCAGGGGGTACGATCGTGGTCGTGGAGCCGATGCTGGCCGAAGACCTCAGCGGGCCTGACCACGCCTCCGTCAGCGGCCTGACGATGGCGATGCTGGGAGGAGAGAACCGCACGCAATCGCGTATCGGGGAGCTGCTGGAGGAGGCGGGGTTGGAAGACGTGTGGCGCTCGGCCATCGGAGCGCAGAACAGCGTGGTGACGGCGCGGAAGCCGGGAGGGGGCAGCTAGTGCTCAAAGCGCCCATCTCACCGTACGTGGTGGCGGGACGCATCCTCTCGATCATCGGGATGTCGTTCTTCACGGCTGCGGGCATCCTGTTCTGCATCGGGGGGTTCTGGTTCTGGGGGCTGGGAGCGCTCATCGGCTTCATCCCCTTCTTCGCGCTCATCGTGGCAGTGGAGCGCTACTCGACCAAACACGGATTGATTGGCCCTGAGCCAGACCCGCCGTTCGACGACGAATAGGGCGACAGTCGCCCTCGCCGCGCTGGGAATCGTCGCGGTGCTGGCCGCGTGCTCGGGCGACGCGGAACTGCTCGCCGACCGCGCCTGTCAGGAGGAGCACCTCCCGGAGGGGCTCGAGCGCCTGACGTTCGGGAACCTTTCCCGCAGCGAGATGGGACGCGAGGTGGGGGCGGCGCCGCTGGAGGCGGCGGGCGTCGAGGGGGGCTACTTCGCCTACTGGAAGGAGCGCCGCGGCAGCCTGGAGGACGATCCGGCCATCGAGATCGTGTGCCAGGTCGTGGCCTTCGGAGACGAAGGGGAAGCGTCGCGTTTCGTGTCTGAGCTGCCAGCCGACGCCGACTGGCTGAGCGTCACGGTCGCGGGTGTCGCGCTGGCGGAAGGCACGACTCTCACAGAGTTGGAAGCGGTTGGTTCGCGGGCGTTCCGGCTCGACGAACCGGACGGCCGGGTTCGCTACGCAGTGGCAGTCGCCCGGGACCGGTTCGTGCTGAGCGTGCACCTGGGCGGCCCGGAGGGGGAGGTGTCGGTGGAGGCCGCGGTCGCGATCCTGGAGACGATGGGTCGCTAGCACGCGGCAGATGGCCTATAATGACCGGTCAGAACAACCGGTCAGTACGAACATGCGAGAGATCCAGTCCACAGAGGCCAAGGCCCGCTTTGCCGAACTCCTTCGCCGGGTCGAGAATGGAGAGACGGTCGCCATCACGCGTCACGGCAAAAC
>VXRS01000065.1 GCA_009838385.1 Dehalococcoidia bacterium
AGACGAAGTCGGAGCGCTCCAGCATCTCCATCAGGCCCACCGGCTCGACGCCCTCGGCCGTCATCGTCAACTCGCTCACGAACGGGTCGTAGGCGATCACGTGCAACCCGAACGGCTGCAGCCGTCGCGCCACTGCCCGCGCGATGTTCCCGAACGAGATGAGCCCCACCGTCTGCCCCCACAGCCGCGGTACGTCGCGGAACACCGGCCGCGCCCCGCGCCAGTCGCCCTCGCGCATCAGCCGGTCCATCAGCTTCAAGCGGCGCGCGGCGGCCAGCAGCAGCGCCACCGTGTGGTCCGCCACCTCCTCGACGAAGATGTCGGGCACGTTCGTCACGACGATGCCCTTCTTCGTCGCCGCCTCCACGTCGACCGTGTCCGCGCCGACGCTGCTGAGGCCGATGACGACGCACTTGTCGAGCCCCTCGATGATCTCCGCGGTGATGCGCCGCCCCGGCGCGATCACCGCGTCGGCGTTTCGAGCCGCCTCGGCGAACTCGGCGTCCGTCTTCGCCGGAATCTCGAGGATCGTCGCCCCGATGGGGTCCAGCGCCTCCCGCTCGTAGCGGAAGTCCCCCATTCCCGCTCCCTGGCGCGCCTGCGCCGCAACCACGTAGCCGCCTGACTCGTCAGCCATCGTCCATCTCCCTGTTCGTCGAGTGCGCGCGATTCTCACGCGCAAGCCGGGGCCTGTCTATGCCGATTGGGGAGGAGTGGGGTGGCTAGGCGGGAACTGGTACGCCGACCCGCACAGCCGGAACTGCCGCGCTTCGGAAGAACCTGACGACCGCGCCGCCCTGCAGCAGGCTCGACACGTACACCGCGCCCTCCGGCACCCGGTCGGTGACCGTGGCCGGCGCGCGTAGCGCGACTTCGCCGTCGGTCAGCTCGACTTCGTCCTCGTTCGAGATGCCGAGGCGCTCGGCGTCCTCTTCGCTCACCTGGATGTGGTCGTAGCGGTGCAGCTGCTCCGCCTCGGGATGTCGCAGCGCCGCCGCGTCGGCCGCGGTGTACTGGTCGCGACCCGTGATGATGCGCAGCCCCTCGCCGCTGGCCGGGCCGTCGGCCACCGGCGCCGTCGAGCCCTGGCCCGACGCCGCCACCTCAAGCCGCACGCCCTCGCCAATGATGATGTCGGCGGCCGGCTGGTAGGCTGGAGTCTCGTTCGCGATGGCGGCGAGTGCTGTCTCCGGGTCGGCGGGAACGTCGACGTCGAGTGCGTCCGCGAGCGCCGAGAGCGCCGCGAAGCACGTCACCGCGTCGCCTTCCGGCGCGATCGCTGGCTCCAGGCGCTGCACGCGGAAGTCGCCCTGCGTGTAGGTGCCGCGTGACGCGTAGGAGCGCCCCTCGGCGAGCACGGCCGTCGCGCGCTTCGCCGTCTCGTGCGCCACGTTGTCGATGACGACCAGCGCGTCGAGCGAATCGAGTGCTGCGGCCGCGCCCGGAAGTCGCATCGTCGGGTCGTCGCGTACGACGACGAGGCCACTCAGCCCTTCGAGCGGGTTGGCGTTACCTTCGACGGCCACGCCCACGTCCAGCAGGCCGTGCGTGTTCACTTCCGGCGGCGCGACCACGAGGTGGTCCGAGGCCGCATCGCCGTGCAGCGCGACTGCGAGGTTCGCCGCCCCGCCCGCCATCGCCCCCGCAAGCGCGGGCGAGACCGGGTTGGGTGCGCAGACCACAATCGCGCCTTCGCTCGCTCGCAGCGCTTCCGCGGCCGCGGCAATGTCGCCGGTCGCCGCCCCGCCTGCGACGGCATCCGCGAGGGCGGCAGCCGCCTGCCCCTCCTCGCCGGCTGCGGGACGGATCCAATGGGTCGCGAAGTCGACAAGCTCGCTCCGCAGCGCGCCGATGACGACCAGCGTCGCCTTCTCGTGTGCGACCGCGTCCTTGATGCGGACGCTGAGTACGTTGTGGCTCTCCTCGAGGTCGTCGGCGACCACGACGATCGCCTTCGCCTTCGGGATGCGGGTCATGTCAGTGGCCATCCGCCACGTGCCCAGGCGCGCTTCCAGCGCGTCCTTCGCGGCCCGCATGACCGGTCCGAGGGGGCTGTCCGCCGCGGTGCCGAACGCGCCGCTGGCGATGAGCTTCGCGAGGTAGGCCTCTTCGTTCGTGACGGTGCCGCCCACGAGCACGCCCACGCGACCCTTGCCGGCGGCCTCGCGCAGGGCGCTCGCCGCCTCCGACACCGCGTCCTCGAGCGAGGCCGGCGCCTGGATGACCCCGCGCTTCACGAGGTGGCGCGAGAGTCGCTCGCGCGGCTTCAACGAGTCGTAGTGGTAGCGCCCGCGAACGCAAATCTGGTCACCGGAGAACTCGTTCCCGGGCCCGGGCCGCACGATTACGCCGCGCCCTTCGCGGGAGCCCATGCTGATGCTGCACCCGACCGCGCACGAGTCGCAGGTCGTCGTCGTCCACGTGTCCGGCTTCGCGACCCACTTGTTCGGGTGCTCCATCAGCGCCGCCGTCGGGCAGACGTCGATGCAGGCGCCGCTGAAGTCGCAGTTGCTGTCGTGGATGGCGCCGCCCGCCCCGAACGTGATCTGCAGGTCGAACCCGCGTCCGCCCAGGGTGATGGCGCTGGTATGGCGCTTCTCCTCGCACACCCGCTGGCAGCGCGTGCAGATGATGCACATCTGCGGGTCGAACTCCATGTACGGGTTCGCCCGGTCGGCCGGTGGCTGTGGCGCCTGGTAATAGGTGCGCTCCTCGCCCACCCACGGCTCGTAGCCCGACATCCCCACCATCTCGCAGGTCGCCTGCAGCTCGCAGCGGTAGTTCTTCGAGCAGGTCAGGCACCGGTGAGTAACCACGTCGTCACGCAGGCAGATGTCACCCGGATGGCAGTGCTCCCGCCGGTGGCACGTCAGGCAGCGCTCGCTGTGGTTCGAGATCAGCACGGAAAGGACCGCGCGGCGCCCTTCCTTCACCTCGTCGGTGTCGGTGCGGACCACCATCCCGTCCTGCACCACGCTCGTGCAGGCGAGCTGCAGCCCCGGAGGCCCCTCGATATCGACGAGGCAGGTGCGGCAGCCCGCGTACGGCTTCAGCCCGTCCACGTAGCACAGGTTCGACATGTAGATGCCGTTGTTCTTCAGGACCTCGACGAGGGGCGCCCCTTCGGGCGCCTCGATCGTGCCGCCGTTTGCCGTGATCGTCGCCATCGCCTAGAGCCGGTGGAAGTCGGCGTCGGGGTCCGGCGCCTCCATCCCGTTCGGGTAGGTGTTGTCGTTCCGCTTCAGGAACGACTGCGCCATCCGGCTCAACGCGTGCTTGTCGCGGTACATCTCGTCGAAGTTCGTGACCGCGTCGTCGAGCGGTCCGCCCGGCTGGATCGCCTCGTAGGGGCAGGCCTCGGTGCACAGTCCGCAGTACATGCAGATGCGGAAGTCGATCTCGTAGCGGTCGATGTTGCGGCGGCCCTCGGCGTCCTGGCTGGTCGCCACCAGGATGCAGCCGTCCGGGCAGGCCTGCGCACAGGTGCTGCAGCCTGTGCAGCGCTCCTCGAACCAGAGCAGGTTCGTGCGTGCGTACACCGGAACCGGTCGCGAGACCTCCGGGTACTCAAGCGTATCCACGGGCTTGAACAGTTGACGCAGCGTCAGACCCAGTCCGCGCGCGATGCCCGTGCCGTAGGCCATCCAATCCTCCCCGGAGAAGCGGCCCGATCGTAGCCGCCCCGCCTCGTGATGACAATCACGAGCCCCTCGCGAACGCGTAGACTCCGCCGGTCAATCACCCCTACGGAGGCGAACCATGCTCTTTGAGCTGCGTCAGTACCGCATCAAGGCCGGACAGCAGGCGGCCTGGGTCGAGTTCATGGAGAACACGATCATCCCCTTCCAGCAGTCGAAGGGCATGGTCATCCTCGGCAGCTTCACCGACGAGGAAGACGAGACCGTATACATCTGGGTTCGCCGTTTCCGCGACGAAGCCGAGCGCGAGGCGCAGTACGAGGCCGTCTACCAGAGCGACGAGTGGAAGAACGAGATCGGTCCCCAGATCCCCGAGATGATGGAGCGCGAAGGCATCGTCGTCCGCCGCCTCAACCCCACCCCCCACTCCGCCATCCAGTAGCGCTGGTCGCCTACACCAGCTCGTCAGGGCTGAGCAGGGCCGCGGTGGCCTCGCGGTCCTCGGTGTTGAGCGCGACCGTCGCGTAGCCCTCGTGGCGGTCGAGGATGTGCAGGCTCTGGATGTTGATGCCCGCGTCGCGAAAACGCGCCGCCACCTTCGCCAGCGCCCCCGGCTCGTCCCGCAGCCGGATCAGGAGCGCCTCGTCCGTGACGGCTCGGTAGCCCGCACTTACGAGGCAGTGAAGGGCGCGGTCGTGGTCGCTCTCTTCCGTCGAGAGCGTGACGAGCCCGGTCTCCCCCGTGCGCTCCGTGTTGATCGCCACGAGGTTCACGTCGGCGCGCGCCAGCGCCTCTGTGATTTCCGCGATGATGCCGACCCTGTTCTGAACCGCCACCGTTATCTGCTTCACGGAAGCCTCCTCATGTCTCCGTCGAGCCGCTGCTGGCTGCGCAGGCGTCCGCGATTTCGTCCACCATCGCGCGGGTGACGTGCGGCATCGTGATGATGTGCGCGATGTCGCCGAGCGGCGCGAGCTGCCACGCCTGCACGATCGTTTCCGCCGGTCTCGGGAAGACCACCGTCACCGAGTTCCGGTTCCGCCAGGCCGGGATTCCCCGCTCGTTGAAGCGCTCGACCGCGTACGCCGCCGTGTCGAGCATGCCCCCGACGAGCGTTCGCAGACCGTCGAGCCCGTAGTGCTCCAGCGCGTACCAGAGGATGAGCGGTGTGAACCCGCTGCGTGAACCCGGCACGGTCGTGTCGAGCGTGCCCAGGTACTCGACCGAGCGCGCGACGGTGTTTACGTATTCGCTCTTCGTCAGGACGACGCCGCAGGGCAGGGGCGCTCCGATCACCTTGTGGCCGCTCAGCGAGACGCTGTCGATGCCAGCGTCGAACCCGTACGGCTGCGGATCCTCGACGAACGGCAGGATCAGGCCGCTGAGCGCTGCATCCGCGTGGATGTAGTGATTCGTGATCGCGAGGTCCTCAAGGATTGCCCGCACGCGGGTGAGGTCATCGATGGCGCCCTTCATCGTCGTGCCGATGTTGGCCATCACGATGACCGGCGTGTCCCGGTGGATGCGCACGGTCTCGTACAAGTCCTCGTAGTCGAGCTCGCCGTTCTCCTGGCTCTTGATCATGATGTTGCGCATGTTCAGCACGCTCAGGTTCTTAAGCACGCTGTAGTGGGTGTCTTGCGAGAAGTAGACGATGCCGTCCGGGTGCAGCTTCCGCGCCAGGTAGAGCCCGTACATGTTGCCCTCGGTGCCTCCCGAGGTGACGTAGCCCCACGCCTCGTCTGCCGGCAGATGCATGAGGTCCGCGAACGTCGCTACGACCTCCCGCTCGATCGCCCGCGTGTTGACCTGGTAGTTGCTCTCGTGGAAGGGGTCGCCGATGTTGTTGAGCGAGTAGCGCAGGAACGGCGTGAGCGCGGAGTAGTCGTAGGCGAGGTTCGCGGGGTAGCCGGCCTGCCGTTGCGTCGCCTCCTCCAGGGTCTGGTGAAGGGCCTCCAGCCGCTCGCGGGTCTCGGCGCGCGGTGCGCCCATTCCCTGCGACGCGTGCCCTCCCGATGCGCGCGGCTGCCCGGACATCGCGCTACAGCCGGCGCAGCTTCGTGAAACTCTTCAGCTCGCGGGGCGGGTCCAGCGTGCGGCCCACGATGCTGAACGACACCTCCCCCACGTAAATGTCGCCGTGCGAGTCCACGGCCACGCCGTGCGGGGCGATGAACTGACCGGGCCCTTCGCCCTCTTCCTCGTCCCCGAAGCGCGCCAGGAGGTCGCCGCCGCGGCTCAGGATGCTCACGCGGTGCCCCAGCCCCGGGCACCCCTCCATGCCGCCCATCCCGTTCAGTTCCCCGATGTAGATGTTCCCGTCGGGGCCCAGCACCATCCCGTCGGGCCGGTGGATGTTGTTCCACATCTCGATGAAGTTCCCCTCGGAGTCGAACACCTGAACACGGTGCGCCTCGCGGTCCGCTACGTAGACCCGGTCCTCTTCGTCCACCGCCACGTTGTGCGGCCGGATGAACTGCCCCGCGTCGATGCCCGGGCCGCCCCACGAAAGCACGTGCTCCCCTTCCGCCGTGTAGCGATGCACGTTCGAGTTGCCGTAGCCGTCCGTGATGTAAAGATCCCCGCTCGTAGGCGAGACCGCCGCGTGCGTTGGTCGGTTGAAGGGCGCGCCGCTCCAGATGGGCGCCGGGTCGCCCCCGAGCGTCAACAGCAGCTCGCCTTCCTGCGACCACTTCGTGATCGAGTGCGTCCCGTCGTCGACGCACCACACCGCCTCGTCCGCTCCGATGAACATCCCGTGCGTGCGCGCGTCGAACGTCCCCCGTCCGAAACTGCGCAGGAAGCTCCCCTGCCGGTCGAAGACCATGACCGGGTAGTCGGTGTTGCGCGTCAGGAGGAACACCTCGTCGCGCGAATTGACCGCCACGCCGGGCGTTTCCCGCAGGGTGACCCCCTCAGGAAGCTGCTCCCAGCCCTCCACGACCTCGTATCGGAAATCGCCATCGCCCAGGGTGACTGCCATCGCTCGACTCCTCCAGCGTGACCGCCGCCGATTGACCCCACCCGCGGACCGATCACAGACTGCGAGCGATGGTAACCGCTCGACAGCCCGCTGGGGACGCTCCCCCCGTCGGAGTCGAGGCTGACCAACGCCTCGCGTTCCTCTCCTCCTTCTCCCGGCGCGCGTCCCGCTGGCTGCGGTGGCCCCGCAGCGGCGCCATCACAGCCGTGCTCGCGTATGCCCTCCTGCTGGCTGCCGGTACACTCCTTCTCCTCGTCCCCGCCGCCTCCACCGCCCACACGACCGCCGCCGATGCGTTCTTCACCAGCGTCTCCGCCGTCACCCTCACAGGGCTCGTCACCGTGCCGGTGCAGGAGCACTGGACGCTCCTCGGCGAGGGCATCCTCGCCGCCCTGACCGTCTCCGGCGGCCTTCTCTATCTCGTCGGCGCGACCGTCATCCTCTGGCTCCTCGGGCGCCGCCTCGGGATGCGCGACTCCGGCATGAGGCGTCTCTTCCGTGGCGTGCCCGGCGTTGGCGAAGTGCTGGGCGTCGTGCGCACCGTCCTCGCGGTCGCCATCATCGTGCAGGCGATAGGCGCCGTCGCCCTCTTCCTCGTCATGCTCGCCGCCGACGTTCCCGCCGACCGCGCCCTCTGGTGGGGACCGTTCCACGCCGTCAGCGCCTTCAACAACACCGGGTTTGCCCTCCCCGACGGCGGCTACGCCGCCTTCCACGACGACGTACCCGTCCTCGCCGTCACCGGCGCCCTCACGATGCTCGGCGCCATCGGACCCATCCCCCTGGCGCTCTACGCTTCCCGGCGTTCCCTCCGCCGCCTCCCCCTCGATACACGCGTGATCCTCGTCGCGATGGCGGCAGTCCTGATCGGGGGCGCGGGCGTGCTCCTCATCGGCGAGTGGACAAACCCGGCCACGCTCGCCGACGAGCCAGGCTGGCGCCGTCCCTTCCTCGCCCTCTTCGAGTCATCCGCCCGGACGACCGGTTTCACCACGCTCGACACCGCCGCCTTCCGCGAGGAGAGCAAGGTCTTCGGCACTGGCTTGATGCTGATCGGCGGCGCTGCGGGCTCCGTCAGCGGTGGCCTCAAGGTGGCGACCATCGCTGTCCTCGCGACCGGCCTCCTGAACGCCCTCGCCGGCCGCGACCGCCTCTCCCTCCTCGGCAGCGAGCTGCCCCCCTCCGCCTTCCGCCACGCCCTCGCCATCACCTTCCTCTTCGGAGGGGCCGTGACCTTCCTTTGCGCGGGCATCATCGCCGCCTCCCACGCCGCCCCCATCGACGCGCTCTTCGAGAGCATCTCCGCCATCACCCTCTCAGGCTGGTCCGTCGGTCAGGCCGCGGAGGCGGGCGCCTGGGAGCGAGGCCTCCTCA
>VXRS01000283.1:0-5087 GCA_009838385.1 Dehalococcoidia bacterium
CTCTTCGGCGCTGGTGGTCTCTTCGACGCCCGAGCCCGCGTGCACGACGATGCGCTTCGTTTCGCCCATGCCGACCAGGGGCTCGATCAGGACGTAACCGGTTACGGCTTCGCCTTCGGGTAACTCTTCGAGGTCGAGCGTGATCTCGAGGTAGGCGACGTGCCCCTCACTGGTTACATTCTCACCGCAGTACATGGCCCGGCATATCCAGACCGTGGTCTCGGCGCCGATGGCGACGCCGCCGTGGATGCGATCGTCCCCGCCGGAACGTTGCACGAGGATCCATGGGGCGGACGTCTCGATGCGATAGGGACCGATCCAGGTGCCGCGGTTCTCGATCCTGACCTCGACGCTGCCGGGGATGCCTTCCTCGTCGACCGCGATGGAAACGTCACCGGGAGCGGTCACCCGCAGGTCGGGCGCTCCGATGAGGCGGGCGCGCAGGCTCGTGTCGACCGGCGGCGTGGGGTCCTGGTGGGGTTCGATGCCGAGGTCGGGGAAGGAGGTGGGGAAGTGCAGGGCGGGGCAACCGTCGAATCGAAAGGAGTCAACGCAGGAGAAGTACGTCTGGGGTGAAAAGGCCGCCCGCACGGCAGGGATGTCGAAGTCGGGCATGTTGACCTGTACCGGGGGCCAGAGCCGGGCGATGCCGTCGGGTCCGGGCGCGGGCCAGGGGTCGCCGGCGGGCGTGGCCTCAGGCGTGGGGGTAGGCTCGGGGATCTCCTCTTCCGCGGTCTCCTCGTCGGTTGTCGTTCCGTCGCCCTCGCCGTCTCCGCTTTCGCCCTCGTCGTCGCCTTCTTCCGCTGCCGGGGTCTCCGTGGGGGAAGGCTCTGGCCAGGGGGTCGGGGCGTACTCGGGATCGTCGTACAGCCGGGCGGGGTACTCGGGCGGATAGCGCATGCAGCCGTAGACGAGTTCCGGGTACGTGTAGTCGCCACGGTCGAACCAGGGGGTGGCGCCATAGCCCGAACTGATCCAGGTCGGGGAGGTCGTGTCGTCGCAGTGCCAGACCTCGCCCCGGAGCGGGTCGCGGAAGGGGTACTGGCTCGAGTCCCACCAGGCCAGCCACTGGGACTGGTGGTCGAAGTCGTACAGGGGATGGTTCGTGTCGAAGAGACCGTTGTAGGCCCAGACGGTGTAGTACCAGTCCTCCAGGTTGGCGGGGTCGCCAGCGCCGGCAATGGGAAAGGACGGGTTGTTCCACTTCAGAGCGAGCATGCGCGCGGCCTCGGCCACGTTGAAGACGAAGTGGGTGCCCACGAGCGCCTGCTTGGCGTTGGGGCTGCCCGAGTGGTTCTCCATGC
The DNA here is from genome assembly GCA_009838385.1 of Dehalococcoidia bacterium. The sequence goes on from VXRS01000283.1 coordinate 1,305, forward strand.
CGGATGTGATCTGGCCGAGGCCGAATCCGCAGTCGAAGGAGCGCTGGACGGGGCCGACACCACCCCAGGGAACGTTGCTGTTCGCGTGGGCGAACTCGGACTCGACCCAGACGACCGACTTCAGCAGAGTCGGCGGGATGCGCAGGGAGGTGTCCGGCTCCTGGCCAAGGCGCTCGTCGCGGGAGCCCGTGAGCAGGCCGGGGTACTCGAGGTTGTGGGGCTCACCGGATGGCGTCGTCAGGAAGGTGACCGCCTCGCCCGCAGCGGCCAGCTCGATCGCGGCGAGGTAGAGGCCGGCGTTGTCGTAGGCCTCGTACGTATCGAACTCGAAGGGCTCGATGCCGAAGCAGGCTTGCGCCTCCGCCCCGTCGTCCCGCCCCGAGAAAACGACCATGAGGACGGCTGCGGCCACGGCCAGCGCCGCTAACGCGCGGACCATCCGAAGAACCTCGAAAATCCGTCAAGTGACTGCCGCCCCAACCCGCTCACGATCTCGAGTCGGGGGGTTCCCGGCTCGTCGAAGCTGTAGCCGCTCCAGTGGTGGACGGCGAGGGCGGCGCCGTCGCGGCTGTAGGCGAGAGGGACATCGAAGCCGGCCGGGCCCTGCGCGCTGACGCTGCCCGGAGGCAGCGCGGGCGGCTCGCTGCCGAAGCTGGGCGCTTCGCCCGAGGGGGACCAGGCCACGCCGAGCGCCTGCTCCGTCGGTGTCGACGCGGCCGCGACGCCGCCGCCACCGCCCCCGTCAATGGAGACGACGTGGGGGAGGTAGCGCAGCCCCTCCCACAGGTTCACCTCGACGAAGGCCAACCGGGCGCCGTCGGGACTGAGGGCCCAGTCGCGGGTGACGTGGGTGCTCAGCCAGAGGATCTCGGCGCCGTCGCGCGTCAGGGTCGAGCCACGGGCGTCGATGCGGACGGCCAGCAGGCGCCCCTGCGCGTCGAACCCGACCGGCGCGACCATGCCCGCGCCCAGGTGGGTCTCGAGCACGGATTCCGTGCCGTCGAACCCGACGCGGGCCACCGCCACACCGGGCTCCCCGGCCGCCGTGCGCACGTTGCGGGTGACAACCAGGGCGGTCGCGTCGGGGGTCCAGAGGACGTCCTGGAGGGGTTCAAGGTCCTCGGCGAGCCGGCGGTAGAGGCCGGTCTCCAGGTCGAGCGCGATCAGGGCCGCCAGGGGCCGGCCCGCGATGGCGCTGTCGGGCGTGAGCAGGGCGACGTGGCGGCCCGTGGGCGAGACAGCGCCGCGCAGGCTAAATCCCGGCAGGTGGGGAATGGTCGCGATCTCGATGGGGGCGGCGTTCGAGGTCGCGCCCACCACGGTGACGACGGTGGCTGCACCGGTGTTCTTCGCCACAACCGCGTACTGGCCGCTGGCGGCGCCCGCGAAGGCGGTCCGCGGGGGACCGCCGCTCTGCGCGAGCAGCGCCACGGTCGCCACACCGAGGAGCACCACGGCCAGCGCGAGGACCGCGAACGGGCGCCGGCGATCCTGCGCGGCGCTCGCGCGCAGGCGCCCTGCGGCTGCTCGCGAGCGGGCCAGCAAGGGGGTAAGGCGGCGGTGGAAGGATGGTGCGTTCATGGGTGTGGGGATCTACGACTGGAGCCGTACCGAGGACCTGGACCCGCTCGACCGGGACCGTCTCAGCAGGCGCAGGAGTATCCCCGCACCTCCGGCGAACGGTGTCATTCGCCGGAGAACACCATTGCGAACCTAGCAAGCACCCCGCGATCGGTCAATGCTCGGAACGGTCCGGGAAAGGCCCGGCATGGCCGTCAAGCGGGCGGCTGCTAGCATGAGCGAGGCGTGATCTTCCAGCTTATCGACGTGCTCCGAGAGAACCCGGCGGCGTTCTTCGCCTACCTGGGGGCGATTGCGATCGCGATGGTGACGGGCATTGCCTTCCACGAGTTCAGCCACGCGTGGGCGGCGAACGAACTCGGTGACGACACGGCCGCGAAGCAGGGCAGGCTCACGCTGAACCCGCTCGCCCACCTCGACCCGATGGGGACGATCCTGCTGTTCATCGTTGGCATCGGCTGGGGAAGGCCGACACCGGTCAACCCCTACCGGCTGCGCGTGGGGGTGAAGCGAGGGAACATGCTCGTGGCGGTGGCGGGGCCGATCTCGAACTTCGTGTTCGCGTTCATCGCCTCGGTTCCGCTCATCTTCGGGTGGGTCGAGCCCATCTCGTTCGACTACATCGAGCTGGCGAGCGGCACCCAGATACTGGGGACGTTCCTCCTGTTGATCGCGTTCCTGAACGTCATCCTCGGGGTCTTCAACCTTATTCCCATTCACCCGCTGGACGGCTTCAAGGTGCTCCTCGGGGTGCTGCCGGACGAACTGGCGCGGCCGCTGGCGTCGCTCAGCCGGTGGGGCCCGGCGCTCCTGATCGGGCTAATCCTCATCGGCTTCATCGCGCCCGAGTACAGCCCCATCCTGTGGATCTTCGACGGGGCGGCGGACCTCTTCCTGGAGGTCATTACCTGATGCTCGACCGTGTCCGCCAGGTCCGCGAAGCCTCCATCGGGCCCGACGCCGCCGACCTCGCGCTCGCGCGCGAGTTCCTGGCCGGGGACCTGCTGGCGCTCTTCGGCGCGCAGGAGCCGCGGGACCAGCGCCACTCGGCAAGCACGACCCGCTGGCTTATCGAGCACGGTCACGCCAGCGACCACGATCTGCTCGTGGCGGCCCTGCTGCACGACGCGGGCAAAGGCGCCCAGCGGACGCGCGATCGCATCGTGCACGTGCTCACGGAGTGGCTGCCCGAGCCGATCGTCGCCGCCGAGGCGTCGCGCTTCGAGATGCGCCGGGCGCTCGCGCGCAGCCGCGCGCACAGCGAGCGCGGGGCGGAGCTGCTGGTCGCCGCGGGAGCCTCGCCACGCGTGGTCGAGCTCACGCGCCTGCACCATCGGCCGGCAGGGCAGGATGCTATGCTAGCCCTCCTGCAGCGCGCCGACGCCGCTACCTGAATCGCGACGGAACACGCATGGCCGACTCCAGAGAATCGAAGATCGTCATCATTGGCACGGGCCTCATCGGGGCCTCGGTTGGCCTGAACCTGATGGCCCGCAAGGACCGCAAGTACGAGGTCGTGGGCGTCGATCGCAGCCGCCAGAACGCTCGTGCGGCGAGGGAGATGGGCGCGGTCGACGACACGGTCCGCTACCTCGACGAGGCGGTGCGGGACGCGAGCATGATCGTGCTCGCCGTCCCCTCGCGCGCCGCCGAGGAGATGCTGGTGGCAATGGAGCCTCACGTCTCCGAGGGGACGATCATCACGGACACGTGCAGCACGAAGGCGTCCTTCATGACGAAGGCGCACGAGGTGTACGGCAACAAGGTGAGCGTGATCGGCACCCACCCGATGGCCGGCTCCGAGCGCAGCGGCCCCTCCGCCGCGAGCATCGACCTGTTCCAGGGGGCGGCCTGGGCGGTGACGCCATCGGCCGTCGCGAGCGAGTCCTCGGTGCGGGTCGTGCTGGGCATGATCGAGCAGGCGGGGGCGGTGCCCATCTACGTCGACCCGGCCGAGCACGACGAGGTCGTGGCGGCGGTGAGCCACGTGCCCCTGCTGCTTTCGGTCGCGCTCTTCAAGCTGGTGCGGGACAGCGCCTTCTGGGAGGACGCGGAGCAGCTGGCGGGGCCCGGCTTCCGCGACATGACGCGCCTGGTAATGGGCGACCCGGAAATGGCAACCAGCATCGTCGGCACCAACCGCACTGCCATCCTCTCCTGGCTGCGGCGCTACCAGGGCGAGCTCGACACGATCATCGAGGC
>VXRS01000283.1:5187-7987 GCA_009838385.1 Dehalococcoidia bacterium
CGGCTGAAGGAGCAACTGAACCGGGGCGAGGAACGGGAGCGCGAAGCCGCCCGCCGCCGGGGCGAACGCCCCAACCGGTGAGGGTCCGAAGCCCCGGCCGCCTGCGCGCCACCCTGCGCGTTCCCCCCGACAAGTCCATCTCGCACCGGGCCCTCATCCTCAACGGCATCGCGGAGGGTGAGGCGCGGGTCGAGAACCTGCTCGACTCGGATGATGTTCGCTCGACGGCGGCGTGCATGGCCGCCCTCGGGGTCGAGATCGACTGGCCCGCGGGCTCCACGGAGGCGCGCATCCGGGGGGCGGGGCTGCACGGTCTCTACGAAAGCGACGACACCCTCGATTGCGGGAACAGCGGCACGACGATGCGGCTCCTGACGGGGCTGCTCGCGGCCCAGCCACTCTTCAGCGTGCTGACGGGGGACGACTCCCTGCGCACCCGCCCGATGGGGCGCGTCATCGAGCCGCTGCGCCGCATGGGCGCCCGCATCAGCGCCCGGCGTGGCGACACCCTCGCGCCGATCGCCATCCGCGGCGGAAACCTGCGGGCCATCCAGTACGAGATGCCCGTCTTCAGCGCCCAGGTGAAGTCGGCGCTGCTCCTGGCGGGCCTCTCCGTGGAGGGTCGGACGCGGATTACCGAGCCGGTCCCCACGCGTGACCACACCGAGAAGATGCTGGGAGCGATGGGCGCCCCCGTCGCGCGGGAGGGGCGAACGGTCACGATCCGCCGCCCGGGGCGCCTCCAGCCCCTGGGTATGCGCGTTCCCGGCGACATCTCCAGCGCCGCTCCCTGGCTCGTGCTGGGGGCCTGCCACCCGGACGCCGAGCTCCACATCGAGGGGGTCGGCATCAACCCGACGCGCACCGGCCTGCTCGACATCCTCGGGCGCATGGGCGCCTCGATCGAGCTGCAGGAGCAACGCGAGACGAGCGGAGAGCCGGTGGCCGACCTCGTGGTGCGCTCCTCCACGCTGAGCGGCGTGACGGTGCAGGGCAGCGAGATACCGCGCGCCATCGACGAGCTGCCGCTGGTCGCCCTGCTTGGCTGCTTCGCCCACGGAACCACGGTGGTACGGGAGGCGGAGGAGCTGATCGTGAAGGAGTCGAACCGCATCGAGACGGTGGTGACGATGCTGGCGGCCATGGGCGCCTCGATCGAGGCGACGGCGGACGGCTTCGTGGTCGAGGGACCGAGCCAGCTCCACGGAGCCCGACTCGACGCCGCCAACGACCACCGCATGGGCATGCTGGGCGCGGTCGCGGGAGCGCTCGCAAGCGGGGAGACGCGCATCGAGAACGACGCCGTCTCGGTCTCCTACCCCGACTTCTGGCAGGCGCTCGAGGCCGCCGCGCCCGAGGCCGCGCAGACGGCGTGAGCGCGGAGCCCCGCCCCCTCGTGATCGTGCTCCACGGCCCTTCGGGGGTCGGGAAGGACACCGTTATCGCGAGGCTGCGGGAACGGACGGGCATCCACCGGGCCACGAGCAGCAACAGCCGCCTGAAGCGTGAGGGTGAGGTCGACGGTGTCGACTACCACTTCCTCACCCCCGAGGAGTTTCGACGCAAGATCGAAGCCAACGAGTTCATCGAGCACGCTCAGGTCTACGACGACTTGAAGGGGCTGGAGCGACGCGAGCTGGAGGGGCCCCTCGCGGAGGGACGGGACGTCCTCGTCCGCACGGACCTGCAGGGGGCCCGCTCCCTGCGGGGGCTGCTCCGCGGCGCGGTCTTCGTGCTGCTGACGGCGGAGAGCCGCGAGGCGCTTCGCGCCCGGCTCACCGCCCGCGAGACGGAGACGGCCGAGACGCTCGCGCGACGGCTGGCGGAGGTCGACGAAGAGCTCGCGGACGCGCCCAACAACGACTACGTGGTCGTGAACCGCGAGGGCGCGCTCGAGGACGCCGTCGACGAACTCGTCGACATCATCGAGCACGAACGGGGCAACCCGAACCGGGAGGCCGCGGGCGTGCGGTAGGCGCGCCTACTTCTTCTTCTGGGCGAAGTCGAGCTCGATGTAGTGGTCGGCGGCCCTCTTCAGGTTACCGGCCACGGACTGCCCGAGCCCTGCTACTTCGACGCGGATGCCGCGGCTCTGCAGGACCTCGACGAGGTGCTGGAAGTCACCGTCTCCGGAGGCGAGGACGGCGACGTCGAGCCGGTCGGCCATCGTGATCACGTCGAGCGCGAGCTCGATATCGACGTTGGCCTTGATGGAGCCGTCGGCGAAGCGCTTCAGGGGCTTGGTCACGATCTTGAAGCCCTTGCCGAGGAACGGCTCGACGAAGCGCTGGGTTTCGCGGCTGACGCCGGGGTCGTCGTGCACGGGGGAGTAGGCGATGGCGCGCACGAGGCGGCGGCCTTCGGTCACACGATCCAGTACGAGCCCCCAGTCGATGGGCCTGCCACCGCGGGTGCGGTCGCGCGCCAGTTCGACGTTCGCGCTATCGACGAAGACGCCGACGCGGGGCATGGTTCCGACGCCGGCCTTGCCGTTGCCGGAGAGCCGGTCGATTGCGCGCTCCTGCAGCTCGACCAGGCGGGCAAGCTGCTCGGTCTGCTCCTTCAGGGCGTCCAGGAGGGCGGCATCGGCACCGTTGTCCTCGGCGGCGGCGGGGCGGGAACGGCGGCGCGGGGCCGCACGCTTGGGCGCCTCCTTCTCCGGTTCCTGGTCGCTCGCCTTCGCGGCGGGTGCACGCCTGCGGGTTGGTCGCGGCGGGGCGTCGTCTTCCTCGCTGGCCCGGGCGGCAGGGGCACGGCTGTCGATTATAAACAACTGACGCGGCCGGCGCATAGAGAGGTG
>VXRS01000070.1:0-5336 GCA_009838385.1 Dehalococcoidia bacterium
TCCGGTGGTCAGTAGTTGACCCCCCGTGATACCGTGACGATCTGGCTGAAAGGAGAGGTGCCGCCGGCGGGGTGGCCGGCGCATAGCTCACAGAAAAGGACGGGACCTGTCGCCATCTCCCAAGGCTCCAGGTCCCGCCCGTCTGGTCGAGAAGCAGTCCTGCCGGACTCAACCGTGCGCTCGGTTTTGGCGGCTACCTCCTTTCAGCCATCCTCGCTTCTCGATCGCCGTTGGCGCTGACTTCGCTCATTGAGCGGATGTTGCGCCGAAGAAACGCCGGCAATTCAGCGTCCTCCTCGTTGGAAATGCCCGGCAGCTCCAGCGGCACGGGCCGTGCCGCGCTCTCCCGGGTCAGGCCAACCGTCGGGGCCTGCGTCTCCGAGAACCCCGTCGCGATGACCGTCATGTGCACCGAATCCCCGACCGACGGGTCGATGACGGTGCCGAAGATGATGTTCGCCGTGCTGTCGACCACCTCCGCGATGACGCGGGCGGCGATGTCGAGTTCGCGCAGCTTCAGGTTCCCGTCGTGCGTGACGTTGAAGAGCACGTTCGTCGCCCCGTTGATCGTCTGATCCAGGAGCGGGCTCGCCGTGGCCTTCTTCGCCGCTTCCGCGGCGCGGTTCTCGCCCGACGCGTCCCCGATGGCGAGGAGAGCGGGTCCCGCTTCGCTCATCACCGTGCGAACGTCGTTGAAGTCGAGGTTGATCGCGCCGTTCTGGCTGATGATGTTCGAGATCGCCTGGATCGCCTGCCGAAGCACGTCGTCGGCCATCTCGAACGCTTCATTCATGGTGTAGTCGTCCGGGCAGCTCTCCAGCAGCCGCGAGTTCGGGATCGAGATCAGCGTGTCGACCTTCTCCCGAAGCTTCTCGATGCCGCCGCGGGCCGCCTGCGTGCGCGTAGCGCCCTCCCAGGCGAACGGTGTCGTGACCGTGCCGATCGTGAGCGCGCCGACTTCGCGCGCCACTTCGGCCACAACCGGCGCGGCGCCGGTGCCGGTGCCGCCTCCCATGCCGGCCGCCACGAACACCATCTCGGCGCCGTTCAGCAGCTCCTCGAGCTCGGCCCGGCTCTCCTCGGCGGCGCGCTCGCCTCGCGTGGGGTCGCCCCCGACGCCCAGGCCTTTCGTCAGCTTCTCGCCGATGCGCAGGCGCATCTCCGCGTCCGAGCTGGCGAGCGCCTGCGCGTCGGTGTTCACGGCCACGAAGGTCACGCCCGGGATGTTGGCGTGCACCATGCGGTTGACGGCGTTGCCGCCGCCCCCGCCGACTCCGATGACCTTGATGTCCGGGAGCAGTTCCCTGTCCACTGTGTAACTCAACGTTCTTCCTCCGTCTGTGGGGTGTGAGCGGATTGGTGGTCGTCCTGGTAAGTAGCGTCTCGAGTGGGCCTCCTCGGTTGCGGGTGGTCTCGGTTACTGGGGGATGAAGGCTCGCCCAAACGCAGCGACGCGCCTGAAGAAGCCGTTCTCCGGGTCGTTCTTTCGGGCTCCGGCGGGACGCGCTGATGGAGCGGTCCCGCGCAGGGCGTGCTTCGCGAGCCCCACCACGGTGGTGTAGGCGGGGGTCGCGATAAGGTCCGTGAGTCCCGTGCAGCCGCGCGGACTGCCCACGCGTGCGGGCAGGTCGAGGCGGTGTTCCGCGAGCTCGTCGATGCCCCGCAGTAAGCTCGTGCCTCCCGTGAGGACGAGGCCGGCCGCGAGCCGGTCCAGGTAGCCCGCGCGCTTCAGCTCGATGGCTACCATTTCCAGGATCTCTTCCGTGCGCGCCTGCAGGATCTCGGCCACGTGGCCGGCGGAGACGCGCTTCCGCGAGTTCGTGCCGAAGGCGCGAACCTCGACGTCGACGCTCCCGACCTCGTCCGTGGTCATCGCCGAACCGTGCTCGCACTTCAGACGCTCCGCGCTCTCCCAGGGGCACCGCAGCAGGCGCGCGAGGTCCTGCGTCAGATGGGCGCCTCCCAGCGACAACGTCGCCGTGTGCGCCACCGAGCCTTCGTCGTATACGCAGATCGAGGTCGTGCTGCCGCCGATGTCGACCGCCGCCACGCCCTGTGCGCGCTCTTCCGTCGTCAGCGAACCGGTCGCCGCCGCGAGCGAGCCAAGCACGATCTCGTCGACCTGGATGCCCGCGTCCTCGACGCACTTCGTCAGGTTCTGCACCGCCGAGACGGCCCCCGTTACGATGTGCGTCTCCGCGTCGAGGCGCGCCCCGTACATCCCCACCGGGTCGGAGACGGGGTCCGTGCCCTCGATCCAGTAGCCGCGCGGGATCACATGCAGGATCTGGCGGTTGGTGGGGATGCTGATCTGCCCCGCCACCTCGATGGCTCGCGCGCGATCGTCGGCGGTGATCGGCTCCGACCGGTCGGCGATGGCCACGATCCCGCGGTTGTTCTGCGAGCTCAGGTGCCCGCCCGCGATCCCGACGGCGCCGCTCAGGATCCGCATCCCGCACGACTGCTCGGCCTTCTCCACCGCGGTCGCGACCGCGTCGCGGGCCGACTGGATGTTGTCGATCACCCCGCGGGAGAGACCGGCGGCCGGCGCCACGCCGACGCCGAGCACGCGCGCCTGCCCGTACTCGTTCACGTCGGCGACGAGCGCCGTCACCTTCGTCGACCCGATGTCGATGGCTGCAATGGCGTTACTTTTCTTCATGGTTCCCCTCGTTGACGTTTTTCACCGCAGAACGGGTCTGTCCCCGAACCGCAGGTCGATGGTTGAGTAGGTGATGTCTCTCGCCAGCGCTTCCTCGGCCACGCGGGCCCACACGGCGAGCTTGTAGGCGATGCTGCTCGAATCCCCGAGCAGTGCCGTCTGTCCGTCCTCCGTGCGAACGCGGATGCCCTCGCCCGGTGAATACGTGAATTCGATGGCGCGGGTTCCCAGCGCCTGTTCGATCTGTTCCTTGATCGCCGCTGTCGCGTCCACGGCGTGGTAGTCCACCCGGTCGCCCGCTCGCAGCGAGTACGACTCGTTGCTCACGATCGTCGTCGAGTCCGCGGGCGGGGCGCCGTGCCCCAGGACGTAGCCCTCGCGGTCGATTGTGTAGCGCAGCCCGGCCTGCTCCCACGAGCCCCACGGCTCGCGTTCGCGCACGGTGATGTGCACCGTTCCGGGCCACTCCCGCGTGATTTCGACCGAAGCGACCAGCGGCAGTGCGGCGATCGCGTCCGCGGCGCCGTCCAGGTCGGCGGTGAACATGCGCTCTCCCCAGAAGTCGACCTGCTCCAGGATCTCGCTCTCGCGCGTCGCCATCGCCCCATCGACCTCCACCTCCCGCACCTGCAGGGTCGGGGAGTGCCATGCCCAGGCCCCCGCCCCCACGACGCCGAGAAAGAGCACCGCCGCCGTGATCGGCAGCCAGCGCGCTCGCATCCACGAGCGGCCGCGCCGGCCGATGGCCGCGACGTGCGTACCAACCCGCCGCTTGCGCTGGCCCACGGCCTGCCCGACCTTGCGCGCGGCGGCCTGCTTGGGCGTTTGCGCCGGGGCGGGTCGCTTCCGTCGCACGATCCGGTTCGGCTGGCGGCGGGGCTTCGGCTGGTCGTGCTTCCTGATCATCGCATCGACCCCCGTTCTCCCCGCGCGATGGCGAGGTCGAGGATGCGCGTGAGCAGGTCGGGGTAGGCGAGCCCGCTCGCCTCCCACAGCCGCGGGAACATGCTGATGCTGGTGAATCCTGGAAGGGTGTTCACCTCGCTGCCGGTCGCCTCGCCGTCCTCGTCCACGAAGAAGTCGACGCGTGCGTATCCCTCGCAGCCCATCGCCAGGTACATCCGCCGGGCGAGCTCTCGCACGCGCTCGGCGGCTTCGGCGTCGATCCGGGCGGGCACATGCAGCGCCGTCTCCGAATCGGCGGCGTACTTGCTGTCGTAGTCGTAGAACTCGCGGTCCGGCTCGATCTCCCCCACCACTGCCGCCGCCTCCGGCGCCTCGTTGCCGAGCATCGAGCACTCGATCTCGCGTCCCGTCATCGCCCGCTCCACCACCACCTTCTCGTCGTGGGGAAAGGCTTGTGCGAACGCCTGCCCGAGATCCTCCCGCGAGGCGACGCGCGTGATCCCGATGCTCGACCCGCCGTTCGCCGGCTTGGCGAAGCACGGGTACCCGATCTCGTCCTCGACGAAGCGGCGCGCTTCCTCCGGATCGGCTTCGATCTCCCAGCGTCGAAGCACGACATAACGCGCGACGGGGATCCCCGCCTCCGCGAACAGCGCCTTCTGCAGCGCCTTGTCCATCCCCACCCCGCTCGCTGCCACCCCCGCGCCCGCGTAGGGGATGTCGGCCATCTCGAGCAGCCCCTGGAGGCAGCCGTCCTCGCCGTAGGTGCCGTGCACCAGCGGGAAGGCCACATCACACGCGCCGAGTTCGGCCAGCGCGCCGCCCGCTGTCAGCGACGTTCCCCCGTCGGTCAGCGCCTCGACGCCGCCCGTGAGCGCCGCCTCCGTCTCCGCAACGGAGAGCCACGCGCCCGAGCGCGTCACGCCGATCGGCGCCACCTCCCAGCGCTCCCGGTCGAGCGCGTCGATGACGCTGCGGGCGCTGCGCAGGCTTACCTCGTGCTCCCCTGAGCGCCCGCCAAAGATGACTGCCGCGCGCTGCCTCGCCATCACCACGCCCCCACGAATCCGACTTCGCGCCGGAGCTGGATGCCGTGCGTCTCGAGCACGCGCCGTTCCGCCTCTTCCACGAGCCGGAGCACGTCGCTTGCCCGCGCCTGCCCGAGGTTCACGAAGAAGTTGGTGTGCTGTTCGCTGATGGCGGCGTCGCCCCGCCGCTCCCCGCGCAGCCCCACCGAGTCGATCAGCTTCCAGGCGGGGCTCTCGGGCGGATTCGTGAACACCGAGCCCGCGTTCCGGCCGCGCGGCTGCGCCGTCAGCCGGCGCTTGTCGTAGCCGCCCGCCTCCGCGAGCAGCGCGTCCGCGTCGCCCTCGCTCAGCGAGAGCTCCGCCTCGAGCACGGTGCGGCCCGCGAGCGTTCCCCGTGTGAAGGCGCTGCTGCGGTAGGTCAGGTTGAGCTCTTCAGCCGTCCACCACGAATCGTCCCCCGACGGGTCGAGCAGCCGCACGCGTGTGAGCACGTCGGCCAGGCAGCCGCCGTACGCCCCCGCGTTGTAGACCACCGCTCCGCCCAGCGTCCCCGGGATGCCCACGGCCCACGCCAGCCCCGCCACGCCCGCGCGGCACATCTTCCGCGCGAAGCCCGCGAAGCTCGCCCCGCTCCCGACGCGCACCCGCAGGCCGTCCTGCTCTTCCTCGCGCGCCCGGTTGTCGATCACCACGCCGCGGATGCCTCCGTCGGCGACCACGATGTTGCTCCCGCTGCCGAG
>VXRS01000070.1:5436-7893 GCA_009838385.1 Dehalococcoidia bacterium
GTGCCCTCCCCGAGGCAGACCGCCGCCGCCGCCAGCGTGTTCTCGACCGCGTACTCCCCTGGGAGCGCGATCGTCAGCTCGCCGAGGGTTTCGCCCCGGCGCTTCACGGTGAAGGTGGCGCCCGTCTCGTTCAGTGCGACGTCCGTGGCCTGCCACGTGCAGTCGTCGCGCAGCCCGTAGGTCTCGACCATGAGGTCCCCGGCGACCGCTTCCGCCACGCGCCTCGATCCGTCGTTTCCGCCGCCGGCCAGCAGCCGGCCGCCTGCCCGCAGCCGTCGGGCGAACGTGAGGAACGCCTCCTCGTAGGCTTCCGGCGTCCCGTACAGGTCGAGGTGGTCGGCGTCGACGTTGGTGATGACGGCCACGTCCGGGTCGTAAGCGTGGAAGGCGCGCTGGTACTCGTCCGCCTCCACCACGCAGATGTCGCCGCCGCCCCAGGAAGCGTTCCCCCCGAGGTCGCGGCTCTCGCCCCCGATGAGGTACATCGGCTGCCGGCCCGCCCGGCTCAGGATGAACGCGATGAGGCCGCTCGTCGTCGTCTTGCCGTGCGATCCGGCCACCGCGACCACGCGCTTCCCCTCCATCAGTTCGGCAACCACCTCGGGCCGCCCCAGCACCGGCAGACCCCGCCTCCGCGCCTCCGCGACCTCCGGGTTGTCCTCCCCGACCGCCGCCGTCGCGACGACGCACTGTGCCGCGCCCAGGTTTTCCGCGGCGTGTTCGGGGAAGACCGTCACTCCCATCGCCTCGAGGTTCCGGGTCAGGTCCGACGCTTCGAGGTCGCTGCCCTGGACGCGTTCGCCGCGCTCGTGCAGCAGCAGCGCGATGGCCGACATGTGCATCCCGCCGATTCCGACGATGTGGACGGGTCCGCGAATCTCGGTCATCGCGTCGCCACCTCCCGCAGGATCGCCGCCAGCCGCGCCGCCCCGTCCGCGTGCCCCGCCGCCCGTGCCGCGTCCGCCATCGCCCCCCGCCGCTTGTCGTCGTGCAGCAGGTCGAGCACACGCCCCTCGAGCTTCCCGAGGCCCGCCTCCTCCAGCACTACCGCCGCCCCCTGGTCGGCCAGCCAGCGCGCGTTGGCGCGCTGATGCCCGCCCGCGAACGTGCCCGGCACGAGGATGGCCGGCAGCCCGGCTGCCGGCAGCTCGCCGAGCGTGCTCGCGCCCGCGCGCATAACCGCCAGATCGGCAGCCACCATCAGCGCTGGCAGGTCCTCCCGGAACGGCGCTGGCTCGTAGCGCTCACGCAGGGACTCCGGCAACGCCGTCCGCTCGGACTCGGCTTCGCCCGATGCCGTTGGCCCGGTGATGTGCACGACGCGTGCCGCCTCGCACAGCCGCGGCAGCGCCGGCCAGACCGCACGATTGATCGCCTGTGCCCCCTGCGTCGCGCCCGCAACGAGCAGCACACGCTCGTCGGCACTCCAGCCGAGCGCTTCGCGTGCGTCTTCGCGCGCCGTAGCGAAGGCATCGCGCACGGGATAGCCGCTCACGACCGTCTTCTCGGCTGGCAGCCGCGGCAGCGCCGCCTCCGTGGCGGCCGCGATCAGCGTTGCGAGGCGGCTCTCCGCTCGCACGGCCAGTCCCGGTTCCACGTCCGGAAGGAATACCACCAGCGGCAGCCGCAGCATTCGCGCGGCCACGCTGGGCGGGAAGCTGCCGTAACCGCCGGTGCTCAGCATCACGTTCGGCCGGAAGCGCCGCAGCGACCGTAGTGCCGTGGCCACGCCCAGCGCCGTGCGCGCGAGGCCGCGCGCCAGCGCCAGCGGCGAGCGTCCCCGCAGGGGCGCCGCCGGAACCGTCTCGAAGGGCACGTCGTGGCCCTGCACGAGGGCGCGTTCGCCCCGGTTGTCGGGCCCGAAGAAGCGCGCCTCCACGGGGTCGCCGGCGGCGCGCAGCGCCCCCAGCGTCGCCAGGGCCGGGAAGATGTGGCCCGCCGTGCCGCCCGCTGCCAGCGCGATCCTCATGACGCGTCCCTCCCCTCGGAAGGCTCGCGACCGGTTCCGGTACGTTCGCGCGCGGCTTCGCGTTGTTCCGTGTAGCGCGAGATGCTCGCGAGCACGCCCGCCGCCAGGAGGACGGCCGCGAGCGCGCTCCCGCCGTAGCTGAGGAAAGGGAGTGGCACGCCCGTCAGCGGGATAACCCGCGTGATGCCGCCGATGTTCAGGAACGCCTGCGCGGCAATCCACGTCGTGATGCCGGTCGCCAGCAGGAACCCGAACTGGTCCGGGGCGCGCCGTGCGATCTGGTACCCCTTCAGCATCAACGTGACGAACAGGATCACAACCGCGCTCGTCGCCACCAGCCCCAGCTCCTCGCCGAGGATGGCGAAGATGCCGTCGGTGTGGCTCTCGGGAACGTAGAAGAACTTGCCCCGGCTAGCTCCCAGCCCCAGTCCGGTGGGACCGCCGTTCCCGAGCGCGATCATCGCCTGCAGGGTCTGGAAGCCGTTCCC
>VXRS01000159.1 GCA_009838385.1 Dehalococcoidia bacterium
GCGAAGCGATCAGTGTCGAAGGCGAGGGAGTCGGGCATGGCCGGCGGGAATCCGGGAATGAAAAAGGGGCCTGGCGGCAATCGCACCGCTCAGGCCCCGTTCGTAGCTCAACGCTTGTTCTAGGAGGAGGTCACCTCCTGCGCTAGAAAATGGGGTTGGCTACTACTGTGGTCGTCCATGCGCATCACCTCCTTCCTTGCGGCTAACGATAAACGTCCGCTCGCCCGGTGGCTAGAGGTGAAGGTTTGGGAGGTCCACGCTTCCGCGTGTGGGGGAGCACCGGTATTCTGAGCGGGCGCGCGGCGCCTGGCGGTCTGCGTCAAATCTATGCGTCGCGCAGAAAGGGGCGGACCTTGGTCACGCCCGTCACGATGAAACAGCTCCTCGAAGCCGGTGTGCACTTCGGCCACCAGACACGTCGCTGGAACCCGAAGATGCAGCACTTCATCTTCACCGAGCGCAACGGCATCCACATCATCGACCTGCAGCAGACGGTCACGCGGCTGGACGAAGCGATCGACTTCGTGCGCGAGGTCGTCGCCAGCGGCAACGACGTGCTCATCATCGGCACGAAGAAGCAGGCCCGCGAAACGGTCGAGCAGGAGGCGCAGCGCGCCGGCCTGCCCTACGTGAACAACCGTTGGCTGGGCGGCACGCTCACCAACTTCCGCACGATCCAGGCGCGCATCCGTCACATGCGCGACCTCGAGGATCGCACCGAACGCGGGGAGTTCGCGCGGCGCGCCAAGAAAGAGCAGCTCGACATCGCCAACGAGATCGAGCGGCTGAACCGCTACTTCGGCGGCATCAAGTACCTTGACCGGCTTCCCGGAGCCGTCTTCGTCATCGACACGATGAAGGAGGCGATCGCGGTGGCCGAGTGCGATCGGCTGGGAATCCCGATCGTGTCGCTGGTCGACACGAACTGCGACCCCGACCCCATCGCCTACCCGATCCCGAGCAACGACGACGCCATCCGCGCGATCAAGCTCATCCTCGGCAAGATTGCCGACGGAGCGATCGAGGGCCGC
This sequence comes from Dehalococcoidia bacterium, assembly GCA_009838385.1. The sequence continues at coordinate 1,032 of VXRS01000159.1, forward strand.
GCGGCCCGCGAGGCGGGAGTCGGCGCCGAGGCGTACAGCGAGGAGATGGCGCAGCTCGCGGCCGAGCAGGAAACCGCGGCAGCCGAAGCCGAGGGCGAGGCCCCGGTTGAAGCGCCAGCAGCAGAAGAACCGGTCGCCGCGGCGGCCGTACCGGCATCAGAGGAGCAGAACACTGGCTAGCATCTCAACGGCGATGGTGAAGGAGCTGCGCGACGCGAGCGGCTCCGGGGTAATGGACGCAAAGCGCGCCCTGGAAGAGGCCGACGGCGACATGACGCAGGCGGCCACCATCCTGCGCGAGCGGGGACTGGCGGCGGCGGCGAAGCGCGCCGAACGCGAGACCGGCCAGGGGGTCGTCGACACGTACATCCACGCGGGGGGCCGCATCGGCGCGCTCGTGGAGGTCAACTGCGAGACGGACTTCGTGGCGAACACGGACGAGTTCCGGTCGCTCGTGCACGAGATCGCCATGCAGGTCGCGGCGATGAATCCCGCCGTGGTTTCGGCGGACGACCGCGAGCCGGAGCTCGAAGGCGCCGACGACGAGGTCGCGCTGTTGAGCCAGCCGTGGGTGAAGGACGCCTCGAAGACGATTTCGGACCTGGTCCAGGATTCGATGGCGAAGACGGGGGAGAACATCCGCGTGCGGCGTTTCGCACGCTTCGAACTCGGATCGTAGAGGGGGAGCCGTGACCGACGCGTACCGGCGCGCGCTCGTAAAGCTCAGCGGTGAGGCCCTGATGGGCGACCGCGAGTTTGGCATCGATCCCGACACGATCGCCAATCTCGCGGAACAGATCGCGCGAGCCTCGGCCGGTGGGGTCGAGGTCGCGATCGTCGTGGGAGGCGGCAACTTCTGGCGGGGCCAGTCGGCGGCGGAGACCGGGATGGACCGCGCCACCGCCGACTACGCGGGGATGCTCAGCACCATGATGAACGCCCTCGCGCTTCAGGACGCCCTGGAGCACGCCGGCGCGGAGGTTCGCACGCAAACGGCGTTGACGATGGCGCAGATCGCGGAGCCCTACATCCGGCGCCGAGCGATCAGGCACCTGGAGAAGGGGCGTGTGGTCGTGTTCGCGTCGGGGACGGGCAACCCGTTCATGACCACCGACACGGCGGCGGCCCTGCGCGCCATCGAGGTCGACTGCGAGACGCTATTGATGGCGAAGAACGGCGTGGACGGCGTGTACGACGCCGACCCGGCGACCTCGCCGGATGCCACGAGGTTCGAGCGTTTGAGCCACATCGAGGCGATCCAGCGGCGTTTGCAGGTGATGGACAGCACCGCCCTGAGCCTCTGCATGGAGCACGAGCTCCCCATCGTCGTCTTCGATGTGCGGGCGAAAGACAGCATCTACCGGGCGCTCAACGGGGAGCGCATCGGCACGACCGTGAGCGCGGGAGCGCTCACCGAGCCCGCCCATCCGGGCTAGAACGAGGGCAGACGCATGGCGGACCCAGACGAAATCATGCTCGACGCGGAGATGCGTATGGACGGCGCCGTGGAGGCGTTCCATCGCGAGCTCGCTGGTGTCCGCACCGGCCGAGCCCACCCCAGTCTCATCGAGGGGCTGCAGGTGGAGCACTACGGGCAGACGCAGCCGCTCAACCAGCTCGGCACCATCAACGCGCCCGAGGCGCGGCTGCTGGCCGTGCAGGTGTGGGACGCCGGGGCCGTGCAATCGGTCGTGAAGGCGATCCAGACCTCCGACCTGGGCCTGAACCCGAACATCGATGGGCAGCTCATCCGCCTGCCGATTCCCCAGCTCACGGAGGAACGCCGCCGCGAGTTCGTGCGGATGGTCCACCAGAAGGCGGAGGACGCGCGCGTGGCCGTGCGCAATGTGCGCCGGCACTCGCACGACGACCTGCGCAGGGGCGAGCGCGACGGCGATATGACGCAGGACGACCTGCGCGACTACGAGGGCGACCTGCAGAAGCTGACCGACTCCCACACCGGCCTGATCGACGAGGCGATGAAGCGCAAGGAGGAGGAGCTGCTTGAGCTATAGGCTGGCGCAGCGCGCGGGGACCGAACCCCGGACCGACCCCGGCGGCGACCGCATATCGTCGCTGACGGGTGGGCGCGTACCCGGCCACATCGCGATCATCATGGACGGCAACGGTCGCTGGGCCACGGAACGCGGCCTGCCGCGCGCGGCCGGGCACCGGGCGGGGGCGGAGAACATCCGGCGCGTGATCGAGCGCTTCGCGGAGCACGACGTCCGTTACGTGACCCTGTTCGCCTTTTCGACCGAGAACTGGAACCGGCCGCCGAGCGAGGTGTCGGTGATCTTCCAGCTGATCGACCGCTTCCTCCAGCGGGAGCTGCAAAACATGCAGCGCGATAACGTCCGCATCCGCCACTTCGGCCACCTGGAGCAGCTCCCGGCGGCGCTGGCCGTGCGAGTCAAGGAGGCGGTGGCGGTCACCCGCGGGAACGACGGGCTGATGCTGAACATCTGCCTGAGCTACGGCAGCCGGGATGAGATCGTGACCGCCATCCAACGGATCGCCGAAGAGGGCATCCCCGCCGAGGAGATCGACGAGGCGACAGTGGCGTCGCACCTTCTGACCGGAGGCCTCCCGGACCCCGACCTCGTCATCCGGACGGCGGGTGAGCAGCGCATCTCGAACTTCCTGCTCTGGCAGAGCGCCTACGCGGAGCTCTACTTCACCTCCGCCTACTGGCCGGACTTCGGGCGGGAGGACGTTGACCTCGCGCTCGCCGAGTACGGCCGCCGGAAGCGGAAGTTCGGCAAGCTGCTGCCGGAAGACCTCGACGCGTTCGAGGACGCCTAGTGCGAATCCCCCGCAATCTCGCGCTTCGCCTGGCGACGGCGGCCGTGGGCGTGCCCCTGCTGCTGCTGCTCATCTGGGCGGGGGGCTGGCCGTTCGCCATCGTGGCAGGGTTGATCACGCTGGGCGGCACGATCGAGTTCGCGCACGCCTGGCTCATGCCCACGCGGCCCTACCGGGAGGTGGCGCGGCTCGGTCCTTTCCTGCTGGGGCCGGCGATCGTGGTGGCCGGCGTGCATGCGGACGAACGCTTCCTTATCGCGGGAGCGCTGCTCGCCGCCCTCTTCCTGGGTGCAGGGTACAGCCGCACGAACGCCTTCGGCCCGCGGAAACCGCTGCGTGTGATGGGCTGGGCGATCATCTACCCGGGCATCATCTTCTCGACGATCGTGCTGACGCGGGATCTCGACCAGGGCCGCGAGTGGGTGCTGCTCACCGTGCTGACAACCTTCACGATCGACACCGGCGCCTACTTCACCGGGTCCCTGCTCGGGCGGCACAAGCTGTGGCCTGCCATCAGCCCGCGGAAGACGTGGGAAGGCGCCGTCGGAGGGGTGTGCGGGGGAGTCCTGGCCGTCGGCGTGCTCTCGCCGTGGATGGACCTTGGATTGGCCGTGGGCGCCATCGTGGGTCTGGGGGTGGGGCTGGGCGTGGCGGCGCAGGCAGGCGACCTGCTGGAGAGCTGGATGAAGCGCAGGGCCGACATCAAGGACTCCTCGGGCTTGCTGCCGGGACACGGGGGCCTGCTCGACCGGCTCGACTCGGTCGTGTTCGTGGCGCCGGTCGTGTTCCTGGTCGCGAACTTCACCTGACCGAAACGCGCCGGCCTGCCCGTTCCGGGCGCTCGCCTAAGATAGGACTAATGGCTCCCGAAGCACCGTTCGAGCCCCAGCACCGCCAGGTCGTGGCGAACGGGCTACGCATGCATTATGTGGAGAGCGGCGAGGGGGAGCCGGTCGTATTCCTGCACGGCTTCCCGGAGTGCTGGTACTCCTGGCGAAAGCAGCTGGCGGCGCTGGCGCCGAACTACCACGTCATCGCCCCCGACCTGCGGGGCTACCACGAGACGGAGGCGCGCCCTCCCTACGACACGGAGACGCTGCAGCGGGATGTACTCGGGCTCATCGAGGCCCTGGGCGAGCGCAGCGCGCACATCGTGGGGCACGACTGGGGCGGAGCGATCGCCTGGCAGCTGGCCATGAATCACCCGGAGGCCCTCCGCTCGCTCGCGATCCTGAATATCCCGCACCCGGCGCTCTTTCGCGAGGGGCTGCGGAGCATCGCGCAGCTGCGGCGGAGCTGGTATATCGCCTTCTTCCAGCTGCCCTGGCTTCCCGAGCAGATGCTGGCCTTCGATGGCTATCGGCGACTGGCACGCTCGGTGTGCCGGGGAATCCCGACCGGGGAAGAGCGCCGCGCGGACCTGGCGTTCTATCGAAAGAGCTGGCGAGAGCACGGCCTCACCGGCGGGATCAACTGGTACCGCGCCCTCCTTCGCAACCCCCAGTCCCTCCCCGATCCCGTGCCCATCATCGGGGCGCCGACGACGATGATCTGGGGCGAGGAGGACGAGGCCCTCGGCAAGGAGCTGACGGTCGGGACGGAGCGGTTCGTGCACGACTTCGACCTGCACTACCTCCCGGGGGCCGGGCACTTCGTGCAGCAGGATGCGCCGGAGCAGGTCAACGAGCTGTTGCTGGCACACCTGGAGCGGGCGGGGAGCCGTTCGAATGGTTGAGCAAGGCTCCGCGCGCACGCTGCGCAAGCCCACCATCACGGATTTCGTCGCCGAAGGGGAGGAGACGCCGATCCTGCTGCGGCCGCGCGTGCTGGCAGGCATCGCGGTGGTGTTCCTCGCCCTGGTAGCGGCCTACTTCATCCTTGCCGACGTCTTCGACATTTCGCTGCAGTTCGACCCCGAGCCGCTGCAGGACTGGGTGGAGCAATGGGGCGTCTGGGGCCCGATCGCGTTCATGGCGGTGATGGCCTTCTCGGTGCTGTTCGCGCCCGTCCCGAACGCGCCCATCTTCATCGCGGCGGGCCTTGTCTGGGGGCCGGTGCTGGGGACGGTCTACTCGATGATCGGGATGATGTGGGGCTCGGCGATGGCGTTCTGGGTGGCGCGCTGGCTGGGCCGGCGCCACCTGCCGAAGCTGGTGGGCAGCAAGGCGGCAGCCAACATGGACTCCCTCTCCGTCCGAATGGGCGGGCGGCTCATCTTCTGGGCGCGCATGCTGCCTGTCGTGAACTTCGACTGGATCAGCTTCCTCGCGGGGCTGACGGCGATGCGCTTCTGGCGGTTCTTCTTCTTCAGCTTCCTGGGCATGCTCACGCCGACAACCGTGGGCGTGGTCGCAGGCGACAGCCTCGGACGCGACCTGCGCATCACACTCGTCATCGTGGCGGTGTGGGTTGCGGCCATCATCCTGAGCGGGCTCTACCTCTGGTGGCGAAGGCGGCAGGCGCGAACGCAGCCGCCGCCCCCACCCACGAAACCACTGGCGGAGGGGCAGTCGGGGCCGTAGCCAGAGGGCCTACTGGAAACGGTGGGGCAGGGGGTCGACGCGCGGTGGCAGGGCGATCTCGTGGTCGAGCCAGATACCGATGTTCTCGCCGGTGCGGCCGTCGGGGCCCTCCTCGAGGAGGTCGACGAGGAGGCCGGCGATCTGCTCGGGACGCATCCAGCGGTCGAGGAGCTCCTGCGGAGGCGTCATGCCGAGGGCGCCCCGGATCATCTCCGAGTCGGTTGCGTCCATGCAGAGGGCGTTCACGCGGACGCCGTGGGGCTCGAGTACGCGCGACCACGCCTGCGTTAGGCCGTTGATGCCCCACTTGGAGGCGTCGTAGACGTCCATGCGGGTGCCACCTCCGGTGTTGTAGCCGGGTGGCGGACAGATGTGGTCGGTGGCGATGTTGACGATGTTGCCGCCGCCCATCTCGGCCATGTGAGCGGCGATGGACCGCCCGCAGAGGAACACGCCCTTGAGGTTCGTCGCGATGAGCGCATCGAAGTCGTCAACAGCCTTCTCCCAGGGGTCGAGGGGGGAAGTGGCGCGCCAGATGCCGGCGTTGCTGACCATGGTGTGGATGCGCCCGAAGCGCTCGATGGCGGCATCGACGAAGGCGCGGACGGCCGCGGGATCGCTGACGTCGGCCTCGGCGGCAATGACGCTGGCGCCGTCCGCCTCGAGCTCGGCGGCGAGGTCGTGGACGGCGGGAGCGATGTCGCACAGGGCGAGGGCGACGCCCTTCCCCGCAAGGACGCGGGCAATGCCGTTTCCGATGCCGTGGGCAGCTCCGGTGACGATCGCGGTTGTGCCTTCGAGGTCGCTCACGTGGTGGCCTCAATGGGGCGGTAGAAGGCGTTCCCGGCCTCCGTCCACTCGTTCACGATCTTCATGAAGTCCTCACCCATGGGGTCGAGGCCGCGGATGAGCATGGTGCCGCGACGGATGGTGAAGTCGTGGGGCGCGAGCTCGCCGGCGCGCACGTAGTGGGGCTCTGCGTCCTCGGCGTGGCCCCGCTGCGAGAGCCACCAGGCGAGCGTGAACTCGGCGCGGGCCTCCTGCTCGGCGGCCGTGGGGAGCGTCTGCGCGGCACGCGTCTCCTCGGGAGTCATGGCGGGGCCCTCGTCCCGCACCCAGGCGCGCAGCCGCTCGAGATGGAGCTCGGAGTCGATGCCCGTCATCTCCTTGAAGTCGTTGGACCCGAAGGCGACGTCGTTGGGACGCGCGATGCGGCCTTCCTCGTCGATCCAGAGGATGGTGGGCACGTTGATCATGCCGTAGAGGTCCGGGACCAGGTGCTCGGTATCGATGAGGCTGGGGTGCTCGGCGCTGGCGGCCTCGATCCAGGGGCGGGCGTCGTCGGGCGAGCGCTCAATGGCGATCGTGATGACGGTGAAGCCCTCGTCCTTGAGCTCATCGTAGACGGACTGCCAGACCGGCAGGTCGTAGCGGCAGCCTCACCAGGAGGCGTAGGCGACGAGCAGGACCTTCTTGCCGCGCTGGTCGCTCAGGGAGTGC
>VXRS01000129.1 GCA_009838385.1 Dehalococcoidia bacterium
GCGCTAGAACTGCCTCAGGAAGCGGAGGTCGTTCTGATAGAAGTGGCGGATGTCCTCGATGCCCCAGCGGAGCATGGCGACGCGCTCGATGCCGACGCCGAAGGCGAAGCCGGTGTAGCGAGACGAATCATAGCCGGCGTTCTCGAGGATCTCGGGGTGGACCATGCCGGCGCCGAGCACCTCGATCCAGCCGGTGTCGTGGCACGTGCGGCAGTCGCTGCCGGGTTCGGCACAGAGGAAGCAGTCGATAGCCATTTCGACGCCGGGTTCGACGAAGGGGAAGTAGCTGTGGTGGAAGATGATCCGGCGGTCCTCTCCGAAGAGGCGTCGAGCGAAGGCGTAGAGGGCGCCTTTCAGGTCGCTCATGCGGACGCCCTCGTCGACGGCGAGCCCTTCGATCTGGGTCAGCATCCACTCGTGGCTGGCGTCGGTGGCCTCCTGGCGGTAGCACTTGCCCGGGACGATCACGCGGATCGGCGGTTCGGTCTGCTCCATCACGCGGATCTGATTCGGGGAGGTATGCGTGCGGAGCAGCATCTGCCGCTCGCCCTCGATGAGCGTGTCGATCCAGATGGTGTCCCACATGTCGCGAGCGGGGTGGTCGTCGGGGATGCGGACGGCATCGAAGTTGTAGCGGGACCACTCGACCTCTGGCCCTTCGAAGACGCGGAAACCCATTTCCGCGAAGGCGTCGATGCAGTCGTTCATCGTCTGGGTGACGGGGTGGAGACGGCCGAGCGACTGCGGACGCCCGGGGAGGGTGACATCGAGGGCGGCATCGGCGGAGAGGGCGGCGAGCGCATCAGCGCGGGCCGAGTCGCGACGCGCTTCCAGCTCGCCTTCGAGGGTGGCTTTCAGCTCGTTCAGGGACTTGCCAAGGGCCGCCCGGCTCTCGGGCGGGGCATCCTTCAGGGCGCGCAGGCGAAGGGTCAGGCGACCGTCCTTGCGGCCGAGCCACTCGGCGCGCCAGGCCTCGCGCGCGGCCTCGCCATCCGCTTGCGTCAGCGCTTCCAGCGCTTCCGAACGGAGCGCGTCGACCTCTGCCTCGATCGTGGACATGGGTTGAATTGAAATTATAGGTAGGGCTCCCTGACAGGCGAGCCGAGGGGAGCGATTCACCGAAGGCAAAGGCGCGGTGAAGGGCCGGTGGCGTCTTTACCTTGCCCGTCTGGCGCCCACACGAGGCCGCCCTAGACTGCAGCTCAAGAGGATTCGATGGCGCGCCCGGCTTCCGGTCGCCATCTGCCAGCCAGGGGACGAGAATAGGGGAGATCATGGTGCGACGACTGCTGCATCAATCGCAGGCCTTCTGGCCGGGAGCCCTGGCGGGGCTCGTCGCGATCGCGCTGGGGCTGGCGGTCGCCGAGCTGGCCGCCCGCCTCGTCGACGGGGCGTCGCTGATCGTCGCCATCGGCAACATCGTCATCGACAACTCGCCCGAGCAGGTCACCAAGTGGGCGATCGACACCTTCGGCACGAAGGACAAGCCGCTGCTGATTGCCGGCATCACGGTCGTCACGCTGCTGGTGGGGACGGGTGCGGGCGTGCTCTCGATGCGTTGGCGCGCAGCCGGGCCTGCCGTGTTCGCGGTCCTCTGCGTCGTGGGGGGACTGGCCGCGGCCGACGATCCGCTGACCTCGGCCGCAGACGCGGCGATCACGGCTGCGGCCGCCGGGATCGTGGCCGCGGGCACGCTGCTGGGGCTGCTGCTGACGGCGCCGGGCGCCCGGCAACCAGCGGACGGCGATTCCGACGACGCGGTCACGTCGCCGGAACGACGGCGGTTCCTGTACCTGGCCGGCGGAGGGCTGGCAGTGGCGGCAATCGCGGTGCCGCTGGTGCGGCGATTCATCGACACGGGAGTGGACGTGGACGCGCAGCGGGCGTCGATCGCGGACCGACTGCGCAGCTCCTCGCGGGCGACGCGGGCCGCTGCTACCGCGACGGCCACGCCGGAGGCGACCGCGACACCATCAGCTACGCCAGAACCGACCAGGGCGGCCACAGCGACGGCCACACCGGAGGCGACTGCGGAGGCAACGGCTACCGCGACAGAGGCGCCATCAGCAACGGAGACACCGGCTGCCGACTCGACACCGACGGACGCAACGCCGGAGGCGACGCCCGAGGCGACCCCGGAGCCAACACCTGAACCGACGCCAGAGCCCACGCCCGAACCGACCCCGGAGCCCACGGCAGTCGTGAGGGCGGGTCCAGAGACGGTCCCGGGCATCTCCCCACTGGTCACGCCGAACAACCGCTTCTACAAAATCGACACGGAACTCGCAGTGCCGCGGATCGACAGCACCAAGTGGAGCCTCAAGGTCACTGGAATGGTCGACCGCGAGCTGGAGTTGTCGTTCGACGACCTCCTCGACCGCAGTCTCCAGGAGGAGTCGGTGACGCTTGCCTGCGTCTCCAACCATGTGGGAGGCAACCTCGTCGGGAACGCCTACTGGCTTGGCGTGCCGCTCCCCGACCTCCTGCGCGAGGCGGGTATCAAGGAGGGCGCCACACAGATAGTCGGCCGTGCGCTCGGGGGCTTTACGGTGGGCATCCCCACAGATGTCGCAATGGACGGACGCAAGTCGATGGTCGTCATCGGAATGAACGGCGAGCCCCTTCCAGCGAAGCACGGGTTCCCGGCACGCCTGATCATCCCGGGCCTGTACGGCTACGTTTCGGCGACGAAGTGGCTGGAGGAGATCGAGCTGGCGGAGTGGGACAGCTACGACGCGTACTGGGTGGGTCGGCGAGGGTGGTCGAAGCAGGGCCCGATCAAGCTCCAGTCGCGGATCGACGTGCCGTTCAACGAACAGGAAGTGCCGCCCGGCAACGTGCGGGTGGCGGGCGTCGCCTGGGGAGGCCTGAAGGGTGTGAGCAACGTCCAGGTCCGGGCGATCAGGCGGAACGGGGACGCCCAGCCGGGCGAGGGCGAGTGGATGGACGGGATTCTCGGCGAGGAGCTCTCGGATAGCAGCTGGCGCCAGTGGGTAGTCGACTGGCCGGCCACCGAGGGCAGCTTCGACGTGCAGGTGCGCGCGTTCGACCGCAGCGGCAATGTGCAGACGGACGAGCAGCGTCCACCGAAGCCCAACGGGGCCACGGGACACCACACCATTCGCATCAACGTCGAGGTGTAGGCGCACCCTGAAAGCGTCAGGAACCGTTCGTCGGGGCAGGGGGCGTGAGGTGAATCTTCGGGCGCTGTGGCGATTGGCCCTGCCGATCCTCGCCGGGGGGGCGCTGCTGGCGGCTGCGTGCGGGGGTGGAGCCGAAGATGTGCGGGAGACGCCGCAGCCAGAGGGTCCCGAAGCGACGGCTACACCAACCCAGGCGAGCCCCACAACGACACCCGCTGAGACGGCCACCGAGCCGCCGCCGGTCGAGAATCCGGCGCCCGAGTTCCCGACGGGGCTGACGTGGTTCAACGTGAGCGAGCCGCTCAGTTTCGCGAGGCTCCGGGGCAAGATGGTGCTGCTCGACTTCTGGACCCAGGGCTGCATCAACTGCCAGCACATCATCCCCGACCTTGAGCGGCTGGAGCGGGAGTTCCCCGACAGCCTCGTCGTCATCGGCGTGCACACGGGCAAGTACTCCGAGGAGCAAGAGGACGCGGCCGTAGCCGAGGCGATCGCGCGCTACGACCGCCGGCACCCGGTCGTGAACGATCCGGACTACGTGGTCTGGAGGCAGTGGGGGGTACGAGCGTGGCCCACGGTCGTCCTCATCGACCCGCGCGGGAGCGTGGTTGGCGGAGCATCGGGCGAGCTCGTGTACGAGCGGTTCCAGCCGGTCGTGCAGCAGGTCTACGAGGAGTTCAGTGCGAGAGGGCTGATCGACACGACCCCGATTCCGCTCGCCCTCGAGACGACAGTCGCCTCGACTTTCCTCTCGTTCCCGAGCGAGGTGCTTGTGGACGAGGCGGGCGGGCGCATCTTCATCGCGGACGCGGGGCACCACCGCATCGTCGTGACGGACCTGGGTGGTCGCGTGATCACGGCCTTCGGGGCGGGGGAACCGGGGTTCACGGACGGGAGCGCGAGTGAGGCGCGCTTCCGAGACCCGCAAGGGCTGGAACTGTCGCCGGACGGCAGGACCCTGTGGGTCGCGGACACTCGCAACCACGCCGTTCGCGCGATCGATCTCGAGACCGGCGAAACGGTGACGATCGCGGGGACGGGGAGGCGGGCCTACGAGTTGCCCGGGGGAGACCCGCTGAGCTCGGACCTCGCCTCGCCTTGGGACATCCACCACCACGAGGGGGCCCTGTACATCGCGAACGCGGGAACGCACCAGATCTGGGTGCTCGACCTGGCCAATGACCGCGTGAGCGTCTTCGCCGGGACGGGGCGGGAGAACGTCGACGACGGGCACCGGCTGAAGGTAGCGACGCTGGCCCAGCCGAGCGGCCTGGCGGGAGACGCGACGTACCTCTACTGGGTCGACGCCGAGTCGAGCTCGGTGCGGCGCGTTCCCTTCGCCGGGGAAGGCGAGGTAGAGACGCTCATCGGCACGCACCTGTTCGAGTGGGGCGACGCCGACGGTCCGGCAGGCACGGCCCAGATCCAGCACGCACAGGGTCTCGCGATCGGCGGTGGGGTCGTCTACCTGGCCGACACCTACAACCACAAGGTCCGGGCGCTCTCGCTGGCCGACTTCTCCGTGACTACGGTGGCGGGGAGCGGGGAGCGCGACTGGAACGACGCGACGGGCGCCGAGGCGGCGTTCGAGGAGCCGAACGGCCTCAGCCTCGCGGGCGGGAAGCTCTATCTGGCCGACACCGGCAACCACACCCTCCGAGTCATCGACCCGGCCACGGGAGCGGTGCGGACCCTGGCCTTCACGAACCTGGCGGCGGCCAGCCCCAAGCTCCCGGAGGACGGCATCGTGCGCGTCCAGCTCCCGACGCAGGTCGTCGCGCCGGGCGTGACCACGCTGCGGCTCACGATCTCGTCGCCGGAGAACTTCCATCTGAACGCAGCGGCGCCTTCGCGGCTCGAGCTCGCATCGAGCAGCGACCTGGTGGTGCAGCTGAGCGAGACGGAGCTGACGTGGAGCACCGACGACGAGTCGTTCACGATCCCCATCCCCATCGAGCTACACGAGGGCGAGGCGGAGATCACGGGGACGGGGGTCGTCTACTTCTGCCGGACGGGCAAGGAAGCGATCTGCCTCATCCAGCAGGTTCAGCTTGTGGTGCCCGTGCGGGTGAGCGCGACGGCAACGGCGGGCGAGGTCGTGGTGGAGTACCTGCTGCCGGACGTGAGGACAACCTACGGCGGTTCTTGACAGTTCCCCGACCCGCCCCGAATCATGGCGGCACCTTTCCAACCGAGGAGAAGCGCGTGGTTCGAGGCTACGTCCTAATCGAGACTGACGTCGGAAGCGCCAAGGCAGTTGGCGCGGCCGCCGCCGCACTGACCTACCCCGGCGCGACCGTGCTCGCCGTCGACACGGTGACCGGGCCATACGACGTCATCGTGCAGCTTGAGGCCAACGACCTCGACGCTCTGGGGACGGCCATCACCGATGCGATCCAGACCGTGACGGGCGTGCAGCGCACGACCACCTGCCTGGCGGTGCGCCTCGGCTAGACCCGCGAGAACCCTGCGACCGTGACGATTCCAACCTCCGCGATGATCAGCGTGGAGGATGCGCGCCAGCGCATCCTCGCCTTCTTCGAGCGGCTCGAACCGGAGCAAGCGCCGGTGATCGAGGCGCTGGGGCAGGTGCTGGCCGAAAGCGTGGTCGCCGGATTCGACATTCCCCCGCTCGACAACACGGCCATGGACGGCTACGCCGTTCGAGCTGCCGATACGGACGGCGCGAGCGAAGGCGATCCTCGCACCCTGACCGTGATCGCCGACCTGGCAGCCGGTTATGTGCTCGACACGGCCGTGGGCGAAGGCGAGGCGGTGCGCATCATGACCGGCGCGCCGATCCCGCCGGGCGCGGACGCAATCGTGCCCTTCGAGGAGACGGACGAGCCGCTGCGCGAGCCGGGACAGGCCCCGACCCGGGGCGACTCCGTGGGAGTGTTCAAGGCGGCGCGGCTGGGGGCGAACATCCGCCGGCGGGGCGAGGACATCGAGACAGGACAGGCGGTGCTGGAGGCGGGGCGCGTGATGCGCGCCTCCGAGATCGGCGTGCTTTCAAGCATCGGGCGCACGGAGGTCTCCGTGTACCGGAGGCCTGAAGTCGCCATCCTCTCGACGGGCGACGAGATCGTGACGCCCGGCGAGGAGCGCCGCGCAGGCCAGATCTACGACGCGAACGCGCACAGCGTGGCCGCGCTCGCGCGCGCCTTCGGCGGGCGTCCACGCCTGCTCGGCATCGCGCGCGATACGGTGGAGGACCTGACGGCGAAGATCCGCTCGGGACTGGACGCGGACATGATCGTGACGAGCGCGGGCGTCTCGCGGGGCGACTTCGACGTGGTCAAGGACGTGCTTGCGCGCGAAGGCGCGATCGACTTCTGGACGGTACGGATGAAGCCGGGGAAGCCGCTCGCGTTCGGCGCGTTCGAGGCGCCGGACGGGCGTCGTGTGCCGCACCTGGGGCTGCCGGGGAATCCGGTCAGCTCGATGGTCGCGTTCGAGCTGTTCGGGCGTCCGGCGATCTTCAAGATGCTGGGGCGAGCCAGCTGGGAGCGGCCGATCGTGCGGGCGGTCACGCGCGACCGCGTGGTGAACACGGACGGGCGGCGCTTCTACGCGCGCTGCATCGTGACGAGGGGCGAGGACGGTCGCTACTACGCCGACCTCACGGGTCCGCAGGGGAGCGGCATCCTGACGAGCATGAGCGCGGCCAACGGGCTCACGGTCATCCCCGAGGATCTGCCCCACGCCGAGCCGGGCGACGAGATCGACGTGATGATGATCGACTGGGAGCACCCGGGATAGCACACTCGAAGGTGGGATGACCGACGAAGCCCGCCCCTGGTACGAGACGCTCTTCGAACGGGACTGGTACGACTACTTCGCGAAGGGCGGGCCTGGGTCGCCGGACACGGACGGGTCTTACGCCCGCCGGACCGATTCCGAGGTCGAGTTCATCGTGCAGGCGCTTGGCCTGACCGAGGCCTGCGACCTGCTGGACCTCTGCTGCGGCCCCGGCCGCCACAGCGTGCGACTGGCGACCCTGGGGCACCGGGTGACGGGCGTCGACATCTCCGCCTACAACCTCGAGAAGGCGGTTGAGCGAGCTGCGGAGTTCGGCGTCGAGGTCGACTGGCGCGAGGGCGACATGCGGGAGACCGGGCTGCCGGAGTCGAGCCAGGACGCCGCCATCAACATGTTCACGGCGTTCGGCTTCTTCGACGATGCGGAGAACCAGCGCGTGCTGGAGGAGGTGGCGCGGGTGCTACGACCCGGTGGATGTTTCCTCATCGACCTGGTGAACCGGGACTCGCTCATGCGTCGGCACCAGGCGCGCATGTGGAGCGAGCGACACAACGGCGCGTTCCTGTTCCAGGAGCATGCCTTCGACAGCGCGACGGGCTGTCAGACGACCAACTGGACAGTCGTCAAGGCGAACGGGGAGCGGATCGAGCAGAGCTTCACCCTTCGCGCATACACGCTCCAGGAGCTGGAAATCCGGATGGCGCTGGCGGGGCTGACGGTCGAGGATGCCTGGGGCGGGCTCGACGGGGCGGAGTTGACGATGGACAGCCACCGGCTGGTGATTCGGGCTCGCGCGGAGTAGCGGCTAGCCTTCGTCCCCCAGCAGGTCAGGACGGCGCCGGCGGGTGCGTTCGAGGCGCTGCTCCTGCTTCCACTTCTCGATCTCGGCATGGTGGCCGCTGAGGAGGACCTCGGGGACGGTCCAGCCGCGGTATTCGGCGGGGCGGGTGTAC
>VXRS01000109.1:0-4352 GCA_009838385.1 Dehalococcoidia bacterium
GAGCGGGACTCGACCTTGTCGGTCACGGTGGTCTCGGCGTAGACGGTGTCGCCGTGGAAGGTGGGGGCAGTGTGCTTGAGTGACTCGACCTCCAGGTTGGCGATCGCCTTCCCGGAGATCTCGGTAACGGTCATGCCGAAGATGATCGAGTAGACGAGGGTGCCCACGACCACGTTCTTGCCGAACTGGGTCTCCTCCTCGGCGTAGCGGGCGTCGATGTGGAGGGGGTGGTGGTTCATGGTCTGCATGCAGTGGAGGACGTCGTCGTACTCGGTGATGGTGCGTCCGGGCCAGTGCTTGAAGACGTCGCCGACCTCGAACTCCTCGTAGTAGCGACCGAACTCTTCGCGCCCGTCGTGGACAGTCATTGAATAGCTCCTGGCTGTTGGCTGTTGGCCCCCGCCCCGGCGCGACTAGTCGATCGCGTAGTCGCGGAGGAGGTTACGGGCGATGACGATCTTCTGGATGTCGCTGGTGCCCTCGGCGATGACCATGACGGGAGCGTCGCGGTAGTAGCGCTCGAGGGGGAGCTCCTTGCTGTAGCCGACGCCGCCGTGGAGGCGCAGGGCCTCGAGCACGACCTCCTGGCAGACCTCGGTGGCGAACAGCTTGGCCATGCCCGCATCGAGGTCGGAGCGGGCGCCGCTGTCCTTGCGGCGGGCGGCGTCAAAGGTGAGGAGGCGGGCGGCGCGGATCTTGGTCGCCATCTCGGCGAGGCGGATCTGCTGGGCCTGATGCTGGGCGATGGGCTTGCCGAAGGCGTGGCGTTGCTGGGCGTAGGCGATGGCATCGTCGAAAGCAGCCTGGGCGACGCCGACGCCGCGGGCGGCGACGTTGATGCGGCCGACTTCGAGCGCGCTCATGACGTGCTGGAAGCCGCGGCCTTCATCGCCGCTGAGGAGGTTGCCGGCGGGGACGCGGGCGTTGTCGAAGGCGAGCTCAGTGGTCTCGACGCCCTTGTAGCCGAGCTTCTCGAGCTTGCGCCCGACGAAGAAACCCTCCATGCCGGGCTCGACGAGGAAGGCGCTGATGCCGCGGTGGGCGGGCTGGGCTTCCATATCGGTCTTGGTGAGGACGAGGTAGACGCCCGCCCGCTGGCCGTTGGTGACCCACATCTTCTGGCCGTTGATGACGTAGTCGTCGCCGTCGCGGGTGGCCTGCGTCTTGATCGCCTGGGCGTCGGAGCCGGCGTCGGGTTCGGTGATGCTGAGGGCGGCGCGGATCTCGGGGTCGATCATGCGCGGGAGGAAACTCTGCTTCTGCTCGTCGGTGCCGTAGGTGGAGATGGCGTAGCCGACGAGGACGTGCGTGTTGAGGACGCCCGCGAGGCTCATCCAGCCGCGTGCGAGCTCGACGCAGACGCCGGCGTAGCACTCGAAGCTGAGGTCGAGTCCGCCGTACTCCTCGGGAACCTTGATGGCGAAGAGCCCCATCTCGGCCATGCCGTTGACGAGGGGCTCGGGATACTCGTCGGCGTGTTCGTACTCGCTGGCGACGGGCTTGACCTCGCGGTCCACCCAGACGCCGACGTTGGAGACGATCTCCTGGGCGATGGGATCGAGGATGTCGGCTGCGAAGTCACGCGCCATCAGCGGGCTCCTCCTGGTGTTGGGTGATGCGGCCGCCCGCTCGCGGCCTAGCTCCGCCCCTGTCCCTCTTCGGTGGCGCCGACGAGGATAGCCATGTTGCCGTCGGGGTGGCGGTTTTCGAACATGAGCTGGTGGCAGGCGCCCGTCTCGTCAAAGCGGAAGACGCGGGAGAGGCAGGGGTCGATCTTGCCCTGGATGACGAGGTCGTTGAAGGCCCCCGCCTGCTCGTCGTTGGCGAAGTGGGAGCCCTGGAAGCGCTTCTGGCGCATCCAGAGGTAGCGCAGGTCGACATCGGCGTTGTAGCCGGTGGTGCCGGCGCAGATGACGACCATGCCGCCGGTGTCGCAGACGAACATGGAGGTCGGGAGGGTGTCCTCACCGGGGTGCTCGAAGACGATGCGGGGGCTGCGGCGCTCACCGAGCACGTCCCAGATGGCCTTGCCGAAGGCGCGGGCGCCCTTCTGGAACTCGCCCATGCCGGCCGCGTCTTCCCAGTTGGGGAGGCGGCCCCAGTGGTCGAAGTTCTTGCGGTTGATGTAGCCGACGGCTCCGAGCTGCTTGCAGAACTCGCCCTTCTCCTCGCTGGAGACGACGGCGATGGGCTTCGCGCCCTGGAGGGCGGCGAGCTGGATGGCCATCGTGCCGAGGCCGCCGGCACCGCCCCAGATGAGGACGACGTCGTCCTCGCGGACGTCGTGCGGGGGCCAGGAGAAGAGCATGCGGTACGCGGTTGCGCCCACGAGGGTGGGGGCGGCCGCCTCCTCCCAGGTGAGGTGGGGCGCCTTGGGCAGGCACTGGTGGGCCTGCACGCGCGTGAACTGCGAGAACGATCCCCAGTTCGTCTCGTATCCCCAGATTCGGTAGGAGGGGTCGTACATGGGGTCGTTGCCGGCAGTCACCCAGGGGGCGTGGATGTTCCAGATGCCGCAATGGATGATGACTTCGTCGCCAACCTTGACGTTGGTGACGTTCTCGCCGACGGCGTAGACGATGCCGGAGGCATCGGACCCTCCGATGTGGAAGTCTTCGACTTCGCCGGCCTTCTGGCGGGCGGCGATGACGTCGATGGGGACGCCGCGGCCGGCCCAGACGTTGTTGTAGTTGACACCGGCGGCCATAACGTAGACGAGGGCGTCATCGGGGCCCACTGGGGGGATATCGACGACTTCGGGGGCGAAGGCCCGGGTGGGCTCCCCGAAGCGGGACTCGCGGATGAGCTGGGCGTGCATGCGCTTGGGGACTTCGCCCAATGGAGGCGCTTCGCCGAGCGGATACAGATCGCTGCCTGTGCCGGAGGTCATGCGGCCCCTGATCAGGAAGGTGGCCGAAATGTTACCCCCACGAGTGGCACGGGCAAATGGGGGCCGGCATGGGGGCTTGAGCGGATGGTGGGACGGGCGGGATGCCACAGTCGTGGCGGTCCCATTGACGCCCCACTGAACCGCCCTCTACGGTGCCATACGTCCACGCACGCGTTTATCGACGCGTGCGTGCGGCCGGGGGGACTCGTCCCGGCCCCTGGAGGCGCGGCGAGGCAGTTCGATGGCAACTGACCGCTCGGGGTGGAAGTCGCCGGGCCCGGCGAAGCCTGTAGCGCTGGCAGTTCTGACCGTGCTGGTCGTGGGCGGCTTTCTCGTGGCCTCGTGGGGTGACGGGGCCGGTGAGGTGAGCGATGCGTCGGAGAACCCGGTCCGCGCGGAGACCGATGCGAACACCGGCGCCCAGACCGAGTCCACATCGACACCCGAGGCCACGGATGGAGGCGAGACCACCAAGAAGGGGGTGACCTCCGCGGATGAGGATGGGCCGGAGGAGCCGGGGGCCGGAACGCCGACCGCAACTGCGGCGGAACCGGCGGAGGTTTCGATTGTCGCCGCCTCGCGGCTGGTCACGGAGGCGGCGCCGGCGGTGTTCAGGCTGACGCGCACGGGTGAGACAGGGCCCGCCCTGACAGTGGCCGTTTCCGTGGCGGAAAGCGGTTCGATGCTTGCGAACGAAGGGCGGGAGACGGTGACGTTCGAGGCGGGGGAGCGCACGACGACCCTGTCGGTGGCGTTGGCGGACGACAGCGTGGTCGAGGAAACGAGCAGGGTCTCGGCGACGATTGCCTCGGGCTCCGGCTACGTGGCTTCCGCGCATGCGGGCTCGGCCGACGTGTACGTGGCCGATAACGACCGCGTCTTCCTGCTTCCCGACCTGGTAGCCGATCCTCCCGTTCCCGCAGGTGAGCCGGAGGTGGTCTGGTGGGACGGGGAGGAGATGCTGGTCCTGCGCTTCGAGGGGTATGTCACCAACCTCGGCGAAGGCCCCCTGGACATCTCGGGGAATCCCCAGCTAACGGATCCGAACGACCCGACCAGTCATGACGTGTGGCAGCGGGTCCGGACCACAACCGGCGACTGGGTGAAGCTGACCAGGCCCCCGGTACGGTTTGAGACCGACGATGGACACAATCACTTCCACCTCATGGAGATCGTGGCGTACTCGCTGTGGGACGAGGCTGGCACGACCCAGATCCTGCCAGGGGCGAAGGTCGGCTTCTGCATGCTGGACGTGGAGAGCCTGCCCGAGCGGCACTCCAATCCGGGCGAGCAGGCCTACGAGAAGTCCAATGTCGAGAACTGTCGCGCCGATGAACCGGATGCCGACTTCCTGCGCATGGGGGTCACGGAGGGGTGGCGGGACGTGTACAAGAGCGATGTCACGTTCCAGTGGGTGGATGTCTCCGATCTGAGCCCGGGGCACTACCGGCTGGCGGCCGAG
>VXRS01000109.1:4452-6560 GCA_009838385.1 Dehalococcoidia bacterium
AGGGGCGTCCGTGCTATAGTGCCGCGGGTCTTCGCGAGAGATTTCACAAACGGCTGAGGCGTGCTCCACGAATACGGCCACATCGCCATTCTTGTCATCATCGCGCTCATCTTTCCGGCGGGCGCGATCGTGCAGTCGTGGGCGTTCAAGTTCGTCAACATCCGTCCCGAAGTACCCTCCGACCCGGTCAAGGAAGACACGTACGAGTGCGGCATGGTCACTCGCGGGTCGGCGCTGACGCAGTTCAATTTCCGCTTCTATTACGTGGCCCTGCTGTTCCTCCTGTTCGATGTCGAGATCGTGTTCCTGTTCCCCTGGGCGGTCGTGTTCGAGGACGCGGGGCTGGTGGGGCTGGGGAAGATCGCGATCTTCGTGGGCACGTTCGTCGTGGGCGGTCTCTATGCCTGGCGCAAGCGCGCGCTGGAGTACGCCTGATGACGCGCTGGTGGACCGGCAGGGAGCTCGGGGAGGCGGCTGAGCGGCTGGTTCCCGGTTCGGTCTCGCACACGACCGAGACGGCCTGCGTGCTGAAGGCCGACCAGGCGGTGGAGACGCTGCGCGCGCTGCGGGACGACCCCGAGACGGACTTCGCCCATCTCTCGAACCTGTGCGGCGTGGATCAGTGGGACCGCTTCGAGGTGGTCTACCACCTGCAGTCGCTGGAGCGGAACCAGATGGCCTGCGCGAAGGTGGAGGCTCACGACCGCGAGAACGCGTCCGTCGCAAGCGTGGTCGATGTCTGGCAGGGCGCCTGGATCCAGGAGTCGGAGACGTACGACCTGTTCGGTATCGTCTTCGAGGGGCACCCCAACCTGCAGCGCATCCTGCTCTGGGACGGCTATCCGGGGCACCCGCTGCGCAAGGACTTCCTCGCGATGCCGGGCGGGTTGCAGCCCGGTCTCAACGAATTCGCAGGCACCTCGGCCAAGCCCGAGCCGCCGGTACGGCCGGTCACATGAGCGAGATCGTCCAGTCCGAGCCGTTCGTCATGAACATCGGACCGCAACACCCGTCGACGCACGGCGTGTTCCGGGTGAAGGCGACGGTCGACGGGGAGCGGGTGGTCGATGCGGAGATGGTCATCGGCTACCTGCACCGCTCGATGGAGAAGCTGGCGGAGGAGCGCACCTACACCCAGAACATCCCCTTCACCGACCGCACGGACTACCTGAGCAGCATGTCGAACAACCTCGGCTACTGCCTGGCAGTGGAGAAGCTGGCGGGCATCGAGGTGCCCCCGCGGGGGCAGGCGATCCGCGTGATCATGGCGGAGCTGCAGCGCCTCGCGAGCCACTGCATGGGCGCGGGCGCCTTTGCCAACGACACGGGCGCGTGGCAGACGCCGATCATGTGGTTCATGCGCGAACGCGAGAAGATCCTCGACATCTTCGAGATGACGAGCGGCGCACGGTTGACGTGCAACTACATGCGCATCGGCGGGGTCGCGTTCGAGCTGCCGGAGGGCTTCGAGGAGATGGTGCGGGATCTGATCGGACCGCTGCGCCAGACCATCGCCGACGGCGAGGGGCTGCTCTCCGGGAACGAGATCTTCCTGGCGCGGGCGCGGAACGTGGCGGTGATTCCGCCGGACATGGCCGTGAACGCCTCGCTGAGCGGCCCGATGCTTCGCGGGAGTGGGGTCGCCTGGGACATCCGCAAGGCCGATCCCTACTGCGGCTACGAGCAGTACGACTTCGACATCCCCATCGGGTACCAGGGCGACGCCTACGACCGGTTCATCATTCGGCTCGAGGAGATGCGCCAGAGCCTGCGCATCATCGAGCAGGCGCTCGACGGGCTGCCGGGCGGTCCGCACAGCACCGAGGTCCCGCTGGCGCTGCGCCCGCCCGCAGGCGAGGCGTACGCACGCATCGAAAGCCCGCGCGGCGAGCTGGGCTACTACCTCGTCAGCGACGAGGGGCCTTCGCCCTACCGCTTCCACATCCGCCCGCCCTCGCTCATCAACCTCAGCGTGCTGAAGGAGATGACGGTGGGCGGCTCCATCGCCGACGCCATCGTGGCGCTCGGCTCGATCGACATCGTCGTCGGCGAGATTGACCGCTGATGGAGATGCTCGCGACGGACCACTGGTACGACTTCCGCGATCT
>VXRS01000109.1:6660-7853 GCA_009838385.1 Dehalococcoidia bacterium
GCGCTCAAGCTGCTGCAGAAGGAAGCGCTTACGCCAACGGCCGCCGACAAGACGCTCATGTGGGCGGCGCCGGTCTTCTTCGTGGCGCCGGCGGTGCTGCTGTTCGCGGTGATCCCGTTCGGCCCGCGGATGGTGTTCGCGGACGTTCCCGCCGGGCTCATCTTCTTCATCGCCGTGTCGGGTCTGCCGGTGCTGGCAGCGTTCATCGCGGGCTGGAGCTCGAACAACAAGTACAGCCTCTACGGGGCGATGCGGATCGTGGCGATGTCGGTCAGCTACGAGGTGCCGCTCGTGCTGATGCTGCTCTGTGTCGTGGTGTTCACCAACACGATGAGCCTGCCGGGGATCGTGTGGTTCCAGAAGGACGTGGACCTGTGGCTCATCTTCATGCAGCCGCTGGCGTTCGTCGTCTACTTCATCGCGGTTAGCGCCGAGCTGAACCGCACGCCCACCGACATCGCCGAGGCGGAATCGGAGATCGTGGCGGGCTACCTGACCGAGTACAGCGGCATGAAGTGGGGCCTCTTCTACGGCATGGACATCGGCTACGCGCTGGCGGCCTCGGCCTTCGCGGCGACGATTTTCCTGGGCGGCTGGTCGATGTGGGGGCTGGAGCAGTGGGTGCCGCCGTGGGTCATCTTCATCGCCAAGACGCACCTCTTCTACATGGTCTTCATCTGGACCCGGGGCACACTGCCGCGGCTGCGAATCGACCAGCTAATGGGCTTCGCCTGGAAGTTCCTGCTGCCGCTGGCGGTCGTGAACCTGTTCCTGGTCTCGCTTGAGCGGCTGTGGTGGTCGGAAAGCGACCTCGGCGGCGGCATCGTGTTCGTCATCGCGGCGATCAACATCCCCGTCTCGGTGGTGGCCGTGTACCTCTGGGCGCGATTCCTCGGGTACAAGCCGGAGCGCGTCCCCACGCGCCCGCGGCTCGTGCAGGACGCGGGCGGCTACGTGCCGGTCGAGGATCCCGCGACGGGAGGGGGCAAGTAGATGGAAGGCGCCGGCGTGCACATCGCGTTCTACGTGCTCTCCATCCTCACGCTCGTGGCGGCGGGGGGCGTGATGGTGTCGCGCAACCTGCTGCACGCGGTGCTGTTCCTGATCGTGGCCTTTATCGGGGTGGCCGGCTTCTTCGTGCTGCTCTCGGCGGAGTTCATCGCGATGGCGCAGATCGTCATCTACGTGGGCGC
>VXRS01000282.1 GCA_009838385.1 Dehalococcoidia bacterium
GGCATGGTAGAGCGCCGGGCCGTTCCGATATACAGCGCGATAATGGGGGTGCTATCATCCACCGCACGTCTGACGGGGAGCAGCTTGAGAAAACGACGCTCGAAGGTTCCGCCTAAGCCACCGCCGCCGCAGCCGCGCATTAACGAGCGCATCCGCGTTCCCGAAGTGCGGGTTATCGACGAAGCGGGGCAGCAGGTAGGCGTGCTCCCAACCGCAGACGCAATCGCCATGGCCCGTGACCGTGACGTCGACCTCGTCGAGGTCTCCGGCCAGGCCACACCCCCCGTCGCCCGCCTCATGGACTTTGGCCGCTTCAAGTACGAGCAGTCGAAGAAGGAGAGCGAGGCGCGCAAGCACCAGGCCAAGACCCGCCTGCGTGAAGTGCGCATGAAGCCGAAGATCGACGTGCACGACATCGACTTCAAGACGCGCACCGTCGAGAAGCTGCTGCGCCAGGGCGACAAGGTGAAGGTGACGGTCATGTTCCGGGGCCGGGAGATCACCCATCCCCAGATCGGCAAGAACCTCCTCGATCGTATCTTCGACAACCTCGAAGATGTAGCGACGAAGGAGAAGGACGCAGCGCTCGAAGGCCGGCACATGTCGATGATCCTGATCCCGGACAAGCGCGGGATCGCGGCTCGGGATCGTGCCGCCCAGGCCGAAGCGGAAGCCCAGAACGGGGCCGCTCCGGCCGCGGAAGAGCCGGAGGGCGAGAGCGGAGAACCGGTAACCGCCGGCGCGTCCGGGGACTAGCCAGTGCCAAAGATCAAAACCCACAAGGGCGCCGCCTCGCGCTTTCGCGTAACCGGCGGTGGGAAGATCATGCGGATGTACGGCAACCGCCAGAAGTTTCGCCGGAAGAAGCGCAAGCCCGTCCGCGTGAAATACGGCCGAACCGTTCCCGTTTCTGCGTCTCAGTCGCGGACCATCCGCGAGATGCTGGTCAAGTAACCACCCTGCTCACCTGGCCAGGATGGCCGGGTTTCACGAAGGAGCCCACTGAATGAGTCGAGTGAAGCGCGGTGTCACCTCGCACCGCCGCCACAAGAAGATTATCGCGCTGGCCAGGGGCCACCACGGCCAGCGCCATCGCGTCTTCCGCCGCGCCAACGAGAGCGTCATGCACGCCCTCCGCTACAGCTACGAGGACCGCCGCACCCGCAAGGGCGACTTCCGCCGCCTCTGGATCATCCGCATCAACGCCGCCGCCCGTCGCGAAGGCCTCAGCTACTCGCGCCTCATGAACGGCCTGAAGCGGGCCGGCATCGAGCTCGACCGCAAGATGCTCGCGCATCTCGCCGTCACGCGGCCCGACGCGTTCGCCAGGGTTGCCGAGCGGGCGAAAGAAGCGATCGCCGCCTGATCTGCGGCCCTAGCCGATTTCTGAGAGCCTGATCACCATCTGCTGAAGCACGATCAGCAGCAGGATCGCTGCGAGCGGGCTCAGGTCCAGCATCCCCGTGCTCGGCAGCACCCGCCGGATCGGGTCGATCACCGGCTCCGTGATCCGGAACAGCACCTGGTAGATCGTGCTGCCCTGGTCGATCGGCAGGAAGCTGATGAGCGCGCGCGCCACGATCGACCACGTCAGGATCGTGAGAAACGTAAGTGTGAACTGCGCGACGTAGGGGTGCACGGCCTGTGGCCTCGTGCCTCAAGGATACCGCAGCACCGGCCTATCCTCGCGTAAAGCCCATCGATGCCGAATACTCAATCGATGGAAGCCATCCCCGAACTCCGCACCGAGCGCCTCCTCCTCCGCCCCTTCCACAGCGGCGATGTCGACGACGTGTTTGCCTACGCCTCGAACCCGGAGTGGTCCCGCTACCTGCCGGTCCCCGACCCCTACACGCGGCGTAACGCGGAGGAGTTTGTGGCGGGGTGCATCCTCGTCGATGGCGAGAGGCGCTTCGAGTGGGCCGTCGTTCACGACGGCCGAGTGTCGGGCGGCCTCAGCCTGACCATCCGCCGTCCCGGGGTCGCCGAGTTGGGGTACAGCATTGCCCGTCCGCTCTGGGGACAGGGCCTCACGACCGAGGCAGCGCGAGCCGTTATCGCACACGCCTTCGAGGAGCTCGGCCTTGTCCGCATCCAGGCCTTCGCCGATGCCCGCAACACGGCCTCTTGGCGGGTAATGGAGAAGCTGGGGATGGAGCGAGTCGGCGTGGCGCACAGGGACCGCCTTGTCGGTGAAGAGCGTGTCGACTCGGTCTTCTACGAGCTCCTGCGGGACAACTGGGAGCCGGCCGAGGAGCAGGCTGCCCGGCAGCCCGCGAACGCAGGCCCGCCCGAGATACGCACGCCCCGCCTGTTGCTCCGCCCCTACCGGATGGCCGATGTCGACGATGTCTTCGCCAACGCCTCAGACCCGGAGTGGGGCCGCTACATCCAGGTTCCGGCCCCCTATACCCCGCGCGACGCCGAGGAGTTTGTCGCCCGGGTCGTCCTCACCGATCCTGCGGACAACCTGCGCTGGGCGGTCGTCCACGACGGGCGCATGGCGGGGAATGTTGACCTCACTCCCGGCCCTGAGGGTGTAGCCGAGCTGGGCTTCGCCATCGCTCGGCCCCTCTGGGGGCAGGGACTGGTGACGGAGGCTGCGACGGCGGCCCTCGCCTACGGTTTCGAGTCGCTGAGCCTCGTCCGCGTCTTCGCCTATGCGGTCTCGACCAACGCGGCCTCGCTGCGCGTCATGGAAAAGCTGGGCATGAAGCGCGAGGGCCTCCTGCGCCGCCATCGCCTGATTCGCGGCGAATACGTGGACGACATCTTCTGCTCCATCCTCCGCGAGGAGTGGTCACCGCCGGAGACCGGCGAGTGATGCAGTCGTGACCGAACGCCCGCCCGAGATCCGCACCGAGCGCCTGCTGCTGCGCCCCTTCCGCGCGGACGACGTCGACGACGTGTTCGCGTTTTCTTCCGACCCGGAGTGGGAACGCTACCTTGAGGTTCCCATGCCCTATTCCAGGCGCGACGCCGAAGAGTTCGTGGCTGGTGCAGTCCTCCTCCCCCCAGGAGGAAAGCTGAGGTGGGCGATCGTCCACGAGGGTCGCGTCTCGGGGTTCGTCAACCTCATGCCTGATGCCGGCGCGGCCGAACTCGGCTACGGGATCGCCCGGCCTCTCTGGGGGCAGGGCTTGGTGACCGAGGCTGCCAACGCCGTCCTGCAATACGGGTTCAACTCGCTGGGCCTGGCCCGCATCTACGCCTACGCGGTGGTCGACAACCGTGCCTCCTGGAAGGTGATGGAGAAGTTGGGGATGCAGCGGGAGGGCTTCCTCCGCCGTCATCGCATGATCCGCGGTGAGTACGTGGACGACGTCCTCTACTCGATCGTCCGGGGCGGCTGGTCGCCGTCAGACCAGCAGGCCACCGCAGCGCCCGCCGCAGAAGGCCCGCCCGAGTTCCACACCGACCGACTCCTCCTCCGCCCCTACCGCATGTCCGATGTCGACGCCGTCTTCGAATACGGGAAGGACCCCGAGTGGGCCCGCTATCTCGACGTTCCCCAGCCCTACACGCGTCGCAGCGCCGAAGCGGACGTGGCCCGGGCGGTCCTCGCCGATCCCGACAACGCCCCGATCTGGGCCATCGTCCACGAGGACCGCGTGGTCGGCGGCATCAGCCTGTCCGCGTACGGACCTGGCGCCGCCGAGATGGGCTACAGCCTGACTCGATCCCTCTGGGGCCGGGGCCTGGTGACCGAGGCCGCAGCCGCGATCCTCGCTTTTGGCTTCGAAAAGGCTGGCCTCGCCCGCATCCAGGCCTCGACCGACATCCGCAACGCCGCCTCCTGGCGAGTCATGGAGAAGGTCGGGATGACCCGCACCGGAATCGCCCGCCAGAACCGCCTCCACCGCGGCTCCCGCGTCGACGACGTCTTCTACGAAGCCCTGCGCGACGAGTGGCTCGGGAGCGACTAGTGGCTAGTGGCTGGTGCCAGAATCCCGACCGGGCTACCCCTCACCGACCACCGACCACCAGCCACCGACCCTGTTCTCTACGCCTCCCCCTGCGGTGGCTTGAACGCTGCCGGCTTCAGGAGAATTCGTAGAGGCGGGCGGGGCGGTGCGCGCCTTCCTTGCGGGTCTCGTTCGTCGCCTGGACGATGCCGAGCCCGACCATCCGCCGGCGGAAGTTCCGTTTGTCGACCGGCTCCTCGAGGATCGCCTCGTAGACCCCCTGCAGCTCTCGAAGCGTGAAGCGGCGCGGCAGGAAGCTGTAGGCCACGTTCGTGTAGGCAAGCTTGTTTCGCAGCCGCTCCCGGGCGTATTCGAGGATGCTTTCGTTCTCGAACGCCAGCGAATCGAGGCTTCGAAGGGCGTGCCAGGCCGGGCGCCACTCAAGCTCGCGACGGAGCCGCGCCTGCGCCGCCGGCAGCAGCGCGAAGTAGGCCACTACGATGTCCGCGTTGCCCTCGTCCGTCGCGTCGAAGCTGTAGAGCTGCTCGAGGAACACGTCCGTCAGGCCCGTCTCGTCCTGGAGCTTGCGGCTCGCCGCCCCGTCGAGCGTCTCGTTCGGTTGGAGCAGGCCTCCGGGCAGCGCCCATTCGCCCTGGCAGGGTTCCGCCGCGCGCTCGATCAGGAGCACGGAGAGCCGTCCCTCCAGCACAGTGAAGATGACCACGACCACCGCGGGCGCCATGCCGCAAGTGTAGGACGTGCCGGCGGTCGCGGGGTGAAGGCGCCCCGCGGGATGTGGCGCAAGCAATCCCGTGCCTACAATGCCTGCGGAGGGGTCGCATAGTGGCCTAGTGCGGGCGCCTGCTAAGCGCTTACCGGTGGAAACGTCGGTCGAGGGTTCGAATCCCTCCCCCTCCGCCAGTCAGCACCCCCGGAGCACCCATGACGGAGCGCTACTTCCTCTGGACGGTCGGCTGCCAGATGAACGTCGCGGACAGCGAGAAGCTGGCTGCCGGCTTCACGCGCCTTGGCATGGAGCCCACCCCCGAGGCCGCCGGCGCCGACATCGTCGTCATCAACACCTGCAGTGTGCGCCAGCACGCCGAAGACCGCGCCTACTCCCAGCTTGGCCGCGTGCGCCTCATCAAGGAGGAGCGCCCCGACCTCAAGATCGCGGTCATGGGCTGCATGGTCGGCCAACGCACCCGCGACCTTGAGAAGCGCTTCCCCTTTGTCGATGTGTTCGCCCGGCCGCAGCAGTTTGAACCCATCATGGAGCTGGTCGAAGGCCCCGCCGAGGACCTCGGCGGCGAGTTCTGGCCCTCTACCTTCGCCGTCCCCGAAGGTCCCACCGCCTACGTCCCTATCGTTCACGGCTGCGACAAGTTCTGCACCTACTGCATCGTCCCCTACCGCCGGGGACGCGAGCGCAGCCGTCCCATCGACGAGATCGTGCGCGAGGTCGCCTACCTGGCCGCCAACGACGTCCGTGAGGTGACCCTGCTCGGCCAGACGGTCGAGGCCTACGGCCACGACCTCGACGACACCCCCGACCTCGGCGACCTGATGCGCGAGCTCTCCGCCATCGAGCGCCTCGCCCGCATCCGCTTCCTCACCTCCTACCCGAAGGACATGACCCATCGCATCCTTGAAGCCGTCGCCGAGCTGCCGAAGGTCATGGAGTGTTTCTCGCTGCCGGTGCAGTCCGGCAGCGACGCCGTCCTCGACTCGATGCGCCGGGGCTACACGAAGGGCGAGTACCTGGCGAAGGTCGCCGAGGTGCGCGCCCTCATGCCCGACGCTGGCATAACCACCGATGTCATCGTCGGCTATCCCGGCGAGACTGAGGCCGACTTCGAGGAGACACTCGAACTGGTCGAGGATTTGCGCTTCGATAAGGTTCACACCGCCGCCTACTCGCCTCGCCCCGGCACGATCGCCTACCGCAAGATGCCCGACGACGTCCCCGACGAGGTCAAGTCAGAGCGGCTCCAGCGCCTCAACGCCGTCGAGGAGCGCATCTCCCGCGAGATCAACGCGACCCTCCTCGACACCACCCAGACCATTCTCATCGAGGGTGTCAGCAAGAAGGGTCAGCACTACGGGCGAACGCGCACCGGCAAGCTCGTCCACCTCGACGCCCCCGCCCGCAGCGGCGCCCTCGTCGACGTCCACATCGACCACGCCGGCCCCTTCGCTCTCCGCGGCTCAGCTTTCGACGCCCTGGCGGTGGTGTAGGAACGCGTCAGGCAGCCTCACCCTTCCTTCGATCAGCGGAACACGTACGGCAACTCGACGGTGAGCGGCTGCTCCAGCTCCAGAACGTGCCAGTCGCCTCCGTCCGCGCGGGCAGTAACGGAGATGACCTCGCCATTGCTCTTCCACTGCGCGACGTGCACTTCCACGTTCGCTCGATAGGGTGGCGGCACATCGCTGCGTCCCTCGCGGAGAGGCCGAAGATCGGCAATCGTGCGGGGCGTCGGGAGGGCCAGGAGAACCGCCTCCACCTCTGCCTTGAGCTCATCGAGCGTCAGTATCCGGTCGGGCAGATCCAGGGCTTCGAGGTAGTCGCCGTTGTGGCACAGCAGCAGGCCGAAGCTCCCGGCCGAGAGGCCGCCTTCCAGCGAGTCGGAGTAGCCAATCGTGACGCTCAGCCCGTTCGCACAGGTGATATGCGTAAGGTGTTGAGTCGTACAGGTCGTGCGGTAGTGCCGGGTGCCATCCGGATCCTCGCGAACCAGCTCCGACTCGCAGTCCCGGTTCCCGCCTGTCTCGGTCCTGTAGCCCCCTCCGGTTTCCGGCGGATAGGACACCCGCCGAGGCCTCAGCGTTACCGTTGCCGACCCGTAGAGGAGGAGTGAGCTAACCGCCGTCTCCCTCGCCCTGAACGTGTGAATCCTCACCCACCGCGCTTCCAGAGACGTCCCGACGTCGCGCTCGACCACGAGACGGCCGTCGTCGGCATGCCTCAGGCGTATCGTGACGAGTGGGCGTGTGGCGGAGGCGTCGGCCTGCGGAACTGCGGCCGGCAGCCCGCTACCCGCCAGAAGACCGACCGCCAGGGCAACGACGAGCAGGCGCTTCACAGGACGGTTCTCCTGTCACCCCCCGGGAACCGCGGAGAGGGGAGCGTCAACGGGACGCCATGCTACCAGCGGCGCGGACCCCTGTGCCTTGTCGAGATTCAGCTCATCGGGCCCGTGCTCAGGAGTCGGCGTCCGGGTTGTATCCCTCGACCACCATCGTCTTCGAGTGCATGCATCGATCGCGAAGACCCTGGAGCGCTGTGTACTCGGGAGACCGCACAAAGCCGCGCGCCCGCTCGAAGCTGTCGAACTCCATGATCACGACGCGCTGAAACTCCCAGTCCCCTTCGGTGACGTCGACCGTGCCGCCGCGAACCAGGAACCTTCCCCCGTGAGCCTTCATGGCCTCCGCGATCTTCGGGCGGAACTCAGCGAATACGTCCGGGTCAAAGACCTCGGTATTGATGATCATGTAACCGTTCATGTGAGTAACTCCTCTGTTCAGGACCTGTAGGACATCGTGCGCATTCTGCCACGCTGTTCCCCGCGGGCGGGCTCATTGCCGAGAGCCCTCGACCTCGACCGTGACGATGTCGAGGCCATGGTATTTGCGGTGGCGGACGGAGGAGGCGTAGTGGCGGAGCAGACGGAACGAGATATCGCTCACGTCCGGCGCCTCGGCTTGCTCACTGAGGTAGGCGAGGCGGTCCTCGATGTTCTCCTCGGAGAACACGGCCAGGAACTCCAGCTCGACCGTCTCCGTTGCGGGACGCGCGAGCACGACGAGTCGCGGAGGCTTGTCCGACTCGTAGTCGTCGCGAAGCTGCAGCATCGCCGACACGGTCTCCTCGCCCGC
>VXRS01000269.1:0-4515 GCA_009838385.1 Dehalococcoidia bacterium
CGAAGGCACAGAATCCGGCTTACAGGCCCGCTGATCACCTTCCCAATCGCTCCCGTTCCTCCACCGCCGGACGCGCTCCGAAGTCGAGCGCGGGACGCCCGAAACCGGCCCGCTGAGTTGACACCATGGGGGACCCGGCGTACAACCAAATTTGGTTTGCGCCGCGATTCACAATCTCCCACGAAGCGCGATTTCGAGCGCGTTCGTGCCACCAACCACACAAGGGTGAGGCGAGGAGGAGGCGAGATGCTCGGCATGCCGCTTCGCCGCCGTCTGCGCCTGTTGGTTGCGACGGTCACAGCAGCGCTTCTCGCCCTCCTTGCGACCGGCACCGCCTCGGCGATTCAGCCCGGCGGCATCACCGACGAAGCGCGGCTGATGAACGACCTCTTCTGGATCGTGACGATCGCGGGCCTGGTCGTGTTCGGGCTCGTGGGCGCGGCGCTGGTCTACGCGATGATCCGCTACCGCCGCCAGAACGATGAGCTGCCGCCGCAGTTCCACGGGGGCGGCAAGATCGAGGCCGCGATGGTGGGCGTGCCCGTCCTCATCGTGATCGGGCTCTTCACCATCTCGATGATCATCCTCGTCCAGATCGACGACAAGGCCGAGGACGAAGCGCTGACCATCGACGTCACGGGATTCCAGTTCTCGTGGCAGTTCGCCTACAACCTCAACGACCTGGGGACGAACACCGACCCGAACGCGGAAGGCACCATCGCCGTCATCGGCACGCCCGCGAACGACCCGATCCTGTACATGCCCGTCGATGAGCCGGTGGAGTTCCTGCTCAAGTCGAACGACGTGATCCACTCCTTCTACGTGAAGGACTTCCTCTACAAGCTCGACCTGATCCCGGGCCGCGTGAACTCGTTCACGGTGACCGCGCGGGAGACTGGCGACTTCAGTGCGCAGTGCGCGGAGCTCTGCGGCACCAACCACGCCCTCATGCGCTTCATCGTGCGGGTGGTGGAACGGGACGAATTTGACGCGTGGGTGGCCGCCGAGGCCGCCCGCCAGCTCGGGGACGGCGCGCTCGTGTCGACCTCGGGGACGCAGGGAGACTGAGGAGGCCCGATGGCAACGGTCGCAGTACCACAGCTGAGCGGCTACCACCGGCCCGCCGTGCTCGACTGGATCATGACGGTCGACCACAAGCGACTCGGCATCCTCTACCTGTACTTCACGCTTTTCTTCTTCGCCGTCGGCGGCATCCTCGCGCTGCTGGTACGCACGCAGCTGGCGGTCGCCGATAACTCGTTCGTCGGGAACGACGCCTACAACCAGATCTTCACGATGCACGCCTCGGCGATGCTGTTCCTGTTCATCATTCCCGTCTGGGCGGGCTTCGGGAACTACCTGGTACCGCTCCAGATCGGGGCGGCCGACATGGCCTTCCCGCGCATCAACGCGCTCTCGTTCTGGATGCTGCCTCCCGCCGGCATCCTGATGTTCGCCGGCTTCATCGTCGACGGCGGAGCGGCGGACGGCGGCTGGACCGCCTACAGCCCGCTGGCGCAGCAGACGGGCGTGGGCATGGACATGTGGATCATCGCGGTGATCGTGCTTGGCATGTCCTCCACGATTGGCGCGGCGAACTTCCTCGTGACGATGTTCCGAATGCGGGCGCCCGGCATGACGATGTTCCGCATGCCGATCTTCTGCTGGACGATGCTCGTCACGGCGCTCCTGCAGCTGCTGGCGACGCCGGTGCTCGCGGCCGCGCTCGTCATGCTCTTCATCGACCGGAACTACGGCGGCCAGTTCTTCGACCCGAACGGCGGCGGCAACGTGGTGCTGTGGCAGAACGTCTTCTGGTTCTACTCGCACCCGGCGGTCTACATCATGATTCTGCCGGGCATGGGCATCGTGTCGGAAATCCTGCCCGTGTTCTCGCGCAAGCCGCTCTTCGGCTACAAGGCGTTCGTCTTCGCGACCATCGGCATCGGTGGCCTGGGCTTCAGCGTGTGGGCGCACCACATGTTCACCACGGGCTCAGTACTGCTGCCGTTCTTCGGCTTCATGACCTTCATGATCGGCGTCCCGACGGGCGTCAAGATCTTCAACTGGCTGGGCACGCTCTGGGGCGGGTCGATCTCGTTCCCGACGCCCATGCTGTTTGCCATCGGCTTCGTGAGCATGTTCCTGATCGGCGGCATCAACGGCACCTACAGCGCCGCCGTGCCCGTCGACTTCGCCCTGCACGACACCTACTTCGTGGTGGCGCACATCCACTACGTGCTGTTCGGAGGCTCGGTGTTCGCGGTCTTCGGCGGGCTCTACTACTGGTTCCCGAAGATCTGGGGACGGCAGCTGAACGAACGGCTCGGCAAGCTGCACTTCGCCCTAATGTTCGTGGGCTTCAACGTGGCCTTCTTCCCGATGCACATGCTCGGGCTCGACGGGATGCCGCGACGCATCGCGGTCTATGCCGACAGCGCGGGCTGGGAGGCTCTGAACATGCTCTCGACGGGCGGGGCCTTCCTCATCGCCGTGAGCATGATCCCGTTCCTGATCGCGGTGGTCATGGCCTTCATGCGGCCGAAGGACCAGCCGGACGACCCGTGGGAGGCGAACACGCTCGAGTGGGCGACGACCTCGCCACCGCCGGACTACAACTTCGACAGCCTGCCGCCGGTGCGCTCGGAGCGCCCGCTCTTTGACGCGCGGCACAGCGGTGAGGAGCAGGGACACTAGTCATGGCTGCTCACGGCACGGCGGAACGGCAAGGCATGACGAACTCGATGCTCGGGTTCATCCTGTTCCTCGCCTCCGAGGTGATGTTCTTCGGCGGGCTGTTCGCGGCGTACTTCATCGCGCGGGCCGACGCGCCGGCGTGGCCGCCGCCGCTTACCCCGGAGCAGATCGCCGAGGGGGTGCACCTGGAGCTCGAGGTCCTGCTGCCGGCGATCTCGACGGGCATCCTCGTGCTCAGCTCGGTCACGATGCAGTACGCGGTGTGGCAGATCCAGAAGGGCAACCAGGGCGGCATGCTCTGGGGCCTGTTCATCTCGCTGGCGCTGGGCATCGTCTTCCTGGCGGCACAGCTCTACGACTACACGCAGCTTCACTTCCGGGCCGACGACACGATCTACGGCACGACCTTCTACACACTGACCGGCTTCCACGGCGCTCACGTGGCGGGAGGCGCGCTCTTCATCGCGGTCGTGACGGTGCGAGCGCTGGGCGGACAATTCACGGCAGAGAACCACGAGGCGGTCGAGGCGTCGTCGATGTACTGGCACTTCGTCGACGTGGTCTGGATCGCCCTCTTCACCGTTCTCTACATCATCAAGTAGCCAACAAGGACGAAGGACTTTGGAGCACGAGAGCAGCGAGCACGAAGCCCACGTCGGGCCAGACGTCCATCTGCCCGATCCGAGCATCTGGCCGTTCGTGGCGGGGCTCGCGATCATGCTGCTCACGGCGACCCTTGTCTGGTGGGCGCGGGTCGAGGACCAGCGCAGCCTGAGCGGTCCGCTGCTGGGCGCTTCGGCCGCCATCACGCTGTTCTCGGTAGCCGGCTGGGCCTACGAAGACGGCCGCATGCGCCAGAAGGCGCGCGAGCAGGAAGAGCACGCACGCCAGGGGGCGCGCCGCACCCAGGTCATCACCTTCGCCATCGCCGAAGGGCAGCTTGATACGGCTGTCGGTGAGGGCGGCGTCATCGACGCCA
Source organism: Dehalococcoidia bacterium (assembly GCA_009838385.1). The sequence goes on from VXRS01000269.1 coordinate 3,677, forward strand.
TCCAGAACGCGCACGACGATCTGCGCGCGGCGCCCGGCTTCGAGGACCTTCGCATCAACGTCTCGAGCGCCGAAGAAGGACCGTCGCAGGTAATCGTGGAGACGACGTGGTCGACGGCCGACGACCTGGCGGCGTTCGAGGAGACCGAGCGCGCGATCCTCGACCTGATCAGCCAGCACGGGGACGAGGTGGTGGCGGGTTCGCCCCAGACGTTCGACATGCAGGTGGTGCGCGACACGAAAGATACGACCGTGCGCTTCAGCATGGGGGCGGCGGTCTCGCTGTTCGGCGCCCTGCTGGTGGGCGGCTTCGCGGTGGGCGCGGGGTTGAACCTGTTCGCGAGCGAGGCATCAGGCAGCGAGGGCGGGGGGTTCGTGCCGACGGTGCTAGGTCCGTTCGAGGGCACCATCACGATCAAGGCGAGTGATTTCGACTATGAGGAAATCACGCTGGCGCCGGGCATCGACGTCACGATGACGCTCGACAACCAGGACGATTCGGTCGCCCACAACATCATCTTCTTCCAGGGCGACGTGGCGGCCCTCGATCAGCCGGTCCTGGAGGGCTGCATCAGCGGCTGCGAAGACGACGGGACGGCGGTGCGGACCGAGCTCGCGACCGGCATCGTCCAGCACACGTTCACGTTTACCACTCCGCCGCCGGGCCGGTACGCCTTCTGGTGCGACGTCCACCCCGACACCATGATCGGCGTCCTCATCATCGAGGAAGGCTTTGACGGTTGGCCGGCGACCCCGGCCCCCGCAGCCGATGAGCCGGTCGAGGGTGAGGGCGAAGGCGAAACCGAAGGGGAAGCCGCAGAAGCCGAAACCGAGGGCTAG